>DASUPR010000373.1:0-20650 GCA_036281015.1 Pyrinomonadaceae bacterium | reverse complement strand
GCGATGTTGCGAGCGACAGCAAAAGATTCGCGACGTTGGCGCATGCGATGAGCAAGACAAAGCCAACAGCGCCAAGCATCAACCAGAGCGGGCGCCGCACGTTGCCGAAGAACTGTTCGCGCAACGGCAAAACTTCCGCGGAGTAGTTCTTGTTGAATTGCGGAACTTCGTCCGACAAACGCGCTTCGATCGTGCGCAACTCCGCACCGGCCTGCTCGACCGACACGCCGTCTTTCAAACGCGCAACAGCCGAAAGAAAGCGGCCGCGCTCGTTTGCGCCCGCTCCGATCGGCATCGGCAGGATGGTCCAAAGCTCAGCGGGACGCCCGGTGCCCGATCGGTGTTTGATGTGAAACTGAAAACTGGCCGGCATCACGCCGATGATTGTGACCTTCACGCCATTCAGCGTGATCGGTTGTCCGATGATGTTTGACTGTCCGCCGAACTGTCTTTGCCACAGCGCATAGCTAAGCACCGCCACCGGAGAAGTGCCTGCGCGATCGTCTTCGGCGAGAAACGTGCGACCGAGGATCGGATCGACACCGAGCACTTTAAAGAATTCCGGTGTCGCCATTTGCACCGACAGTTCTTCCGGTTCGCCCACGCCCGTGAGATTCAACCGTTGGTCCGTAAACGCAGCCATCTGCGCGAAACTCGAGTTCTGATCGCGCCACGCACGGAAGTTAGCGCGCGAAGTGGTGTTCTGGCGGCGGCCTTCGGGCGTCACTTCCCACAACATCACGATCCGTTCTGCATCGCGATAGGGAAGTGGCCGCAGCAGCAGTTCGTTCACGACGGAAAAGATCGCGGTGTTTGCGCCGATGCCCAGCGCGAGCGTGATGACGGCCACCGCAGTGAACGCTTTGTGTTTGGTCAACATGCGCGCGCCGTAGCGAACGTCCTGCATGATGGTCTCAAACACGCCGCCGCCCTTAACGTCGTAGGCCGCATCGACCGCACGATCGACCTTGCCAAAGCTGCGCAACGCCTGCACGCGCGCTTCAGCCGGCGACATGCCGGCCCTGATGTTTGCTTCGGTCTGCAAGTCGAGATGCGAGCGCATCTCTCGATCGATGTCGTTGATGACGGTGTCGCGCTGGCGCAACGCCCGGAGCCGGTCGCGCAGTATGTTGAACCACTTCATTGCTTGCAACTTCCTTTGAAACGCTGAAGGTTAGGCGGTAGCCTGGCGAACTTTAGCGATGGCGAGTACGAGACGGTCCCAACTCGCTTCCTGCGTCTCGAGTTGTTTGCGTCCCGCGCGGGTAAGTTTGTAGAACTTCGCTTCGCGCCCGGTTTCGTTCGTGTCCCAGCGCGCCGAGACCCAACCCTTTTGCTCGATGCGGTAGAGCGCCGGATAGAGCGAGCCCTGTTCGACGTTCAACATCTCATCCGAAAGTTGGCGAATGCGCTGGATAATTCCGTATCCGTGCAACTCACCCAACGAGAGCGACTTGAGAATGAGCATGTCGAGCGTGCCCTGTAACAGATCGGCCTTGTCTTTTGCCACGTAATCTCCTCGCGATCATTGATGCCTAGAATCGGTAGGCATAATACGCGAGCATGCCTAGAGTGTCAAAGTGTACGTGAGGATTGGATGTGTGGGTTAATTCTTCCGGCGCACGACGGTTGCCGCAACGGCGACGAGTTCCGCGAGTTCAACAGGTTTCGGAACGTGCATGTCGTAACCGGCGCGCAAAGACTGCAGGCGATCTTCGGTGCGGGTGTAGGCGGTCAGCGCGATGGCTGGGATCTTGCCGCCGCGGTCGCGAGGTAGACCACGAACCTGACGGATGAGATCGTAGCCGTCAACGCCCGGCATGCCGATGTCGCTGATCAAGATGTCGGGAACTTTCGTCATCACCGCGTCCAGCGCTTCGGCAGCGCTTCCAACCACGCTGACATTCGCGCCGCAGTACTCTAGTCCCTGCTTCAGTAGCTCACGAGTATCGGCTTCGTCGTCGACAATCAAAATGCGCAAACCTTTCAGGTTATCGCCGCAATCATCGTCGAGCGGCGGCAACAGATCGCGTGCGGCCGGATGTACCCGGCTACCGGACGGATCCACTCGATAAACCGGACTGATCGGCAACATCACCGTGAACGTCGAGCCGTGTCCTTCACCGTCACTCATCGCGCTCACCGTCCCGCCGTGCATCTCGACGAGGTGACGCACGATCGCGAGGCCGAGTCCCATGCCGCCATGCTGGCGACTCGTCTTCTGGTCCGCCTGTCTGAACCGATCGAAAACGTGCGGCAGAAAGTCAGGCGAGATGCCCTGGCCCGTGTCGCTGACAACGATCTCGAGATGTGAATTAACGCGTTCGGAACGTATCTGCACGCGCCCGCCACGCGGCGTGAACTTGATCGCGTTTGAAAGCAGGTTCCAAACGACTTGTTGCAAGCGAACCGGATCGCCCGGTATCGAGATCGCGCCCGTATCGATAACTTTTTGCACACGAACGCCCTTCGCCTCTGCCGCCGGCCGCACTGCTTCAACCGCCGCATCGATGAACGAATTCGGATCCGCAGGCTGCACGTCCATGCGCAACTTGCCCGTGATGATCCGCGAGACGTCGAGCAGGTCGTCGACCAGTTGGGCCTGAGCGCGTGCATTGCGTTCGATCGTGTCGAGCGCTTTGGCCGCGTTCTCCGGGGACAGTTGCCCCATGCGCAACATGCGCGCCCAACCGAGGATCGCGCTCAACGGCGTGCGAAGCTCGTGTGAGATCGTGGCCAGAAACTCTTCTTTCAAACGGCTCGACTCTTCGGCCTGGCGATAAAGACGTTCGTTCTCGGTGGCCGCCCTTTCGGCTTCGGCGCGCGCGCGTTTGGCTGTTTCGTAGAGACGCGCGTTGTCCATCGCTACGGCCGCTTGCGAAGCGAGTCCAGCCACGACGATCTCGTCGCGTTCGGTAAAGATGTCCGGCGCGGGATGACCAAAGAAGAGACCACCTAGCACTTCGCCTGAGCGCGACACAACCGGCACCGCGAGATAGCTTGTTACCGGCAAATGACCTTCGGGCATTCCGTAATAAGGAGAGTTTTTGCCGTAACGAGGATCTTTCTTCACCTCGCCGATGCGGACCACGCCTTCACCGCGGAACGTTGGACCAAAGAGATCTGTCGCGCGCGGCATAGGAAAGTGAGCAAATGCTTCACGCGGCACGCCGGCGAGTGTGTAGAGCATGTACGACGCGCCTTCTTCATTCAAGACGTTGTAGAAGAACGAGCCGAAGCGAGCGCCCGTCAGTTCGGTGGCGGCGTCGGTGACGGCCTGAACAGTCTTGTGCAGATCGAGCTCTGCGGAGATTAGCTTGCCGACTTCGTTGAGAGTACGCAGCGCTTCAGCCTGATCCAGTAACGTTTCCTCATTATTCTTGCGTTCGGAGATGTCCTGAACGAAACCGAGTTGACCGATGACAGTGCCGTTTTCGGCATAAACTCCCCGGCCCTTCGCGGATATCCACGTTTCAGTTCCGTCGCGGCGTTTGAGCTTATATTCGATTTCGTAGTCAGTGTGATTCGCGAGTGCTGTTTCAACAACGATTCTGGCGCGTTCGCGATCTTCAGCTTCCAGCAGGTTGCGCATTTCATCCCGCGTCATCCGTTCTCCGGGCGAGATGCCAAAGATGCGCGCGGCAGTATCGGAAACGGTCACCACATCGGTTCGCGCATCCCATGACCAGTCGCCGAGTTTCGCCGCTGCCAAGGCAAGTCTCAATCGCTCTGAGGCTGCATCGAGCGCACGGCGTGCTTCACGTTGCTCGGTAATGTCACGCGCGATTTTCGACGCGCCCACGATCTCTCCATCGGGGCCGATGATGGGCGAGATCGTCAGTGAAATGTCCAACAGCCGGCCGTCTTTGCGCTGCCGCACCGTTTCAAAGTGATCGACACGTTCGCCAGCGCGGAGCCGCGCGAGGATCTTCGGTTCTTCGTCGAGATGATCGAGAGGAATAATAATCGTGATTGGCTGGCCGACTGCTTCCTCCGCCGTGTAACCAAAAATACGTTCGGCGCCCTTATTCCAGCTCGTGATGATGCCGTCCAGGGTCTTACTGACAATGGCGTCATCAGCCGATTCAATCAGCGCGGAAAGCCAATACGGTGCAATCTCCGGACTTTGTAGGTTCGTAAGTTGTTCTTGCGCCGTCGAACCGCCATTGGCGGGTTGGCCGGCACGTTTTCTGTTGGCCATACGGATGCGAAAATCTCTGCTCGCTGTTCAGAGGAGGATACGAACGGGGGTTAATAAGCGGGGGGTGACGGGATTATAGCAAGTCTGGGGCTGTTCAAGCATCCACCATAAAGAAAGGGGCGGCCACCATGTGCCGCCCCCTGAGAGTTTTGAAGTTGAAACTGGTTGTTTAGTGACCCTGAGATAGTTTCCCGATGAGGGTGAACAGCGGCAGGTACATGGCGATGACGATCGAACCGATCGTGATGCCGAGGAAACCGATCAGTAGCGGCTCGATCAGCGTCAGCAGGTTCGCAATCGCGGAATCGACTTCCGCTTCGTAAAAGTCCGCAATCTTGCCCAACATCGCGTCGAGGGCGCCGGTTTGTTCGCCGATGCCGATCATCTGCGCGACCATGTGGGGAAAGACTTCAGTCGCTTTCAACGGCTCGACAAAGCTCTCGCCGCGTTCAACACCGGCGCGAACTTTCGTGATCGCTTCTTCGATGATCACGTTGCCGGAAGTCTTGGCCGTGATGTCCAACGACTGCAGGATCGGCACGCCCGAGGAGAGCAACGTCGACAGAGTGCGCGAAAAGCGCGCGACGGAGATCTTGCGGAGGATGTCGCCAATAATCGGAACCTTCAACAGGAACCAATCGATGTTCCTTCGGCCGTTTGGCGTCCTGTAATAGAAACGAACCGTAACGACAATTCCGATAACCGAAAGAAGTATCGCGAGCCCGCCCCAGCCGCCGAGGAAATTACTGATCCCGACGACAATGCGCGTGGGCAACGGCAGTTGTTCGCCTGGACCAAGCAGGCCTAGAAAGATCTGCTGGAACTGCGGAATCACGACGATCATGATCACCGCCACCGCAACGATCGCCAAAAGGATCACCGCCGTCGGATAGATCATCGCGGAGATGATGTCGCGCTTCAGCTTTACGATCTTTTCAATGAAAGTAGACAGGCGTTGCAGAATCAGGTCGAGAATACCGCCCGTTTCGCCGGCTTCCACCATGTTTGAGTAAAGCTGATCGAAAACCTTCGAATGGCGGCTCATTGCCGCGGCGAGCGTCGAGCCTTCTTCGACGTCCTGTCGCACCTGCATCAGGACCTGCTGAAAATACTTGTTGTCCTGTTGCTGCGCGAGGATCTCGAGACATTGGACCAAGGGCAGACCGGCGTCGATCATCACGGAAAACTGACGCGTAAAGATCGACAAGTCTTTCGCCTTTACTTTCTTCCGCCCGCCAATCTTGGGGATGCCGATTTCGCGTCCCTTTTCCTTGACTGACGTGAGCGTGACCTGCTCGCGCCGCAGGAGCGCGCGCAACGCTTCGCGATTATCGGCGACGCGCTCGCCGACGACGATCTCGTTCAATCGGTTGCGGCCTTTGAAGACATACGTTGGCATGACTATCAGCTCCGGTGGCTTATCTGGTTCCTACGTTCGGTCTGCTTCCAATCGGACGTCCTTGCGCATACGGACTGGCATGCGGCTTTGCCGTCTGACTGGCATTTACACCCGAACCACGATCGATCAACTCGCGCAGCTCGTCCACGTTCGACGAGCGCTGCAACGCAGTGTCCAAAGAGATCTGGCGTTTGTGATAGAGCGTCGCCAGTGCCTGGTTGAACGTCTGCATGCCGTACTTGTCCTGGCCCGTCTGCATCATGGAGTAGATCTGGTGAACTTTGTCTTCGCGAATCAGGTTGCGGATAGCGCCGTTGGGAACGAGGATTTCCAACGCCATCGCGCGTCCGGCTCCTTCAGCGCGCGGCAGCAGCGCCTGACACAGAATTCCTTCGAGCACCAGCGAGAGCTGCGCGCGAATCTGTGCCTGCTGATCGGAAGGGAAAACGTCGATGATACGGTTGATGGTCGACGCCGCGGAGTTTGTGTGCAGCGTTGCGAGTGTTAAGTGGCCTGTTTCGGCGATGCGCAGCGCTGACTCAATTGTTTCAAGGTCGCGCATTTCGCCGACGAGCACCACGTCCGGATCCTGGCGCAACGCAGTACGCAACGCTGCGGCAAATCCGTGCGTGTCGGCATTAACTTCACGCTGGTTGATCAAACAGCCTTTGTGATTGTGCAGAAACTCGATGGGATCCTCGATCGTCAGAATGTGTTCGTGACGATCGCGATTGATCTTGTCGATCATGGCTGCGAGAGTGGTTGATTTTCCGGAACCGGTTGGACCAGTAACCAGAATCAGACCGCGCGGTTTCTCGCACAGTTGTTTGACGACCGGCGGCAGACCGAGCTCTTCGAATGCCTTGATCTCATAAGGAATGGCGCGGAAGACCGCACCGACCGCGCCACGTTGGTTGAAAAGGTTTGCGCGGAAACGAGACAAGCCTTTGACGCCGAACGAAAAATCCAGTTCGAGATTTTCCTCGAAACGATGCTTCTGCGCGTCGGTGAGAACCGAATAGGCGAGTTGTTTCGTGTCAGCCGACGTGAGCACACGATAGGATTCGAGTGGACGAAGATGTCCGTCCACGCGAACCTGCGGCGGGGAGCCGGTCGTGATGTGGAGGTCCGAACCGCCGAGTTCAGAAAGCTTTCTCAGCAGTTCGGACAAGGAAATTTGGGGAACCGTTTCGTTCAGTCGCATCCGAGTGTCTCTCCCACACAGTTATTTGTTGCTGATTGGTTCAGCTTTAGCGCGCAGTGTCTCGATGTAGCGATCCGCTTCTTTCGACATGCGATCGGCAAACTCGAGCGATGAATCGGTGGTCAGCCCGTAAATGCGGCCGCCCGCTTCCGTGAAATAGAACGTCCACGCTCTTTCCGGAGTCAGCGTATCGCCGGGTGTGCGAGCCATCACGACGAACACGCGCTTGCCGTTTACTTCGCGGATGAAGTCGTTGGTTACCCAACCACCAGCCGCGACCATCTTGTCGATCACGATCCGGCGCAGATCCGCGACAGGCAATCCCGCCAGCATGTTTTTCTCTTCACGAGAAGTCAGGAACACCGGATTCGGCCGGCTGAGTGCAACCACTGAAAGACTCATCTGGCCCGGCAGTGTTGCCGCCGGTGATTTCACCGTTGCGTTCAAGCTGCCGACCACGCGCGGTCTCGTTGCGCTGTTCGGAGTTGCGTGAGCTGCTTGTACGTTTGGTGTGACGGCGACCGGTTGTGAATCCGTAGTGACGACGATCGGTTGTGCCTGGACCGGTTGAGCAGTCGCAGCGGCAGCAACGCGTTGCGTGTTCGCCGCCGTGTAAGCCGGAGGCGCGGGCAACATGCTGATGCCCAGCGAGCTTTCCGGCATGACCGGGACCGATGGACCACCAACCGCTGACAGATCGCCGACCGGAACGTTCTTCGGCAGCGCCAACATTGCTTTGCGGTGAGCTGCTAAAGCCGCGGCGGCCTCTCGTTTCTGACGTAGACGAGCGCGATATCGCCGCCACCACGCACGAGAGCGATAGCGATACTGGCGCTTCTTTGAAACCTGTACACTTTGCCTGACGCCGTGCGCTTCATTCGAAAAGGGCAACATCACGCCCACGGACAGCACCAGGATTAGCGCGATAGCAATTGTTCTTAACATGCTCGGTTCTCCTCGAATTAAGCGACCGTCTCGCGAACAACTTCTTCAATCGTCGTCACGCCGTCGCGAATCTTGAATAGTCCGGAGTCACGCAGCGTGATCATGCCGTCTTCGATCGCCTTTTTCCTTAATTCAAGTGCGGAAGCACCGATCAAGATCAACTCGCGAAGCTCGTCGGTTATTTCCATCACTTCGTAAAGACCGATTCGTCCTTTGTAGCCGGTGTTGTTACAGGTCGTACATCCCTTGCCTTTGAACGTCTTGAGAGTCCTCGCTTCGTCAGCCGAGAAACCGACTTCAATCAACGCTTCGGGCGGAGTCGGGTGGTCCTGTTTGCAATCCTTGCAGATACGACGGATCAGTCGTTGTGCCTGGATGAGGTTTACGCTGGTGGCGACAAGAAAGGGTTCGATGCCCATGTTCATCAGGCGGGAAATTGTTGAGGGAGCATCGTTGGTGTGGAGAGTGGAAAGCACGAGGTGACCGGTGAGCGCGGCTTTGATGGCGATTTCAGCCGTTTCGAAGTCGCGGATTTCACCGACCAGAACGATGTTGGGATCCTGGCGCAGGAAAGCGCGCAGCGCGGCCGCGAAGTTCAAGCCGATCTGCTCTTTCATCTGCACCTGGTTAATGCCCATCAGGTTGAACTCGACCGGGTCTTCGGCCGTCATGATGTTCGTGTCGACCGTGTTCAACGACTGCAGGGCCGAGTAGAGCGTGTTTGTTTTACCGCTACCGGTTGGACCAGTGACGAGCACCATGCCGTAAGGCTTCGAGATATTGCGCTGGAACTTTGCTAACGACTCGGGCTCGAAACCGAGCTTGGTCATGTCGAGCATCAGGTTCTGTTTGTCCAGCAAACGAAGGACGACTTTTTCGCCGAAGAGCGTTGGCAGAGTGGAAACGCGGAAGTCGAGTTCGCGCGAACGCGAGTCGACTTTCACTTTGATCTTGATGCGGCCGTCCTGCGGCAGGCGTTTCTCGGAGATGTCGAGCTTCGACATGATCTTCACGCGCGAGATCAACGCGTCGCGCATTTTCAAAGGCGGATGCATCACGTCGTAGAGCACGCCGTCGATACGGAAGCGGATGCGTAACTCTTTTTCGTAGGGTTCTACGTGGATGTCGGATGCGCCACGGCGAAGCGCGTCAACCAGCAACACGTTGACGAGACGGACCACCGGCGCGTCTTCGCTCATGCGCGACAGCGTGGAAAGGTCGATCTCCTCGTTGTCTTCGAGTACTTCGACGTCTTCCGAGTGCTCGGTGTCGAAGTCGATGCTGTCGAGTGAAACGAGATCGGCGTGCGTGATGGCGCCGTTGCCGTTGCTTGAGCTCTTGGCTGCTTTTTCGAGCGAGGCTTCTTCAGCGGCGGTTGAAGCGAGTTCGATTTCGCGCGACGTGCCGTAGTACTTCGCAATGGCCTGTTGCACGCTGCCTTCGGCGACGACAACCGGTTCGACGTTCAAACCGGTCATGAACTTAACGTCGTCGAGTGCGAAGACGTTGGTCGGGTCAACCATTGCCAGCGTGAGAGTGGCGCCGACGCGTGAGAGAGGTAGGACGGAGTGTTTTTGTGCGACTTCCTGCGGGATGAGACGGAGAACTGCGGGATCGATATTGAAGAGATCGAGATTGACGGAAGGGATGCCGTATTGCCGCGAGAGGACGGCAGTGATCATGTCATCACTGACCAGGCCCAGTTTGACCAGATTGAAGCCGAGCCGACCACCATGTTCGCGTTGGTAGTCGAGTGCCTCTCTCAGGTTTTGAGGGCTAATAAGATTTTCGCGTACGAGAATTTCCCCTAATTTGGCTGACATTTGTGCCTTCTACTGGGCGCGGTAAATGTTTTCCCGGTACTGGATTGGATTGGAGGCGCCCGAATGGGGGCGCGAGGCATGCTGGTCGTCCTGCTCTACTCAACGATGTGGCCAACATCGTTGAGCGTTCATAGTACAGTTTGAACGCGAAGAGTGTCAAGATTCGAATTCCACGAAAACTCGTGGAGAATCTCACAGATACGGGCGTGAAGAAGCGAAAGGCCGCAGCCTCCCGAAGGAGCGCTGCGGCCTTTCGACTCAGACTCTAAAGTTGATTACGGACGAGGTCTACGAGCTGGACGGGCCGGCGTTTTGTCGGGAATGACCTTCTCCGTGCTCTTCAGTTCGGCAAGGATCGCCTTCGCGTCTGCTTTCAGCGGGTTTGTGTCAGGCGCGACATCCACAAAGTGCTGGAGATAGTTTGCTGCTTGCTGGAACTTTTCCTTGTCCTGTTGAGCATACAGCGCGAGTCCGGCGCCGAGATTGGCTTCGGGACTGTCGGGCTGGCTTTGCAGGACCGCCTGAAACTCAAGCAGAGCTTTGTCGGCCTGGCCTGAGTCGAGCAGCATCTGCGCCGCGTCGAGCTGTGCCTTTGATTTCTTGGCCGGATCCTGTTCGACCGCGATGTAGTCTTTGAACGCCGCCAATCCTTCATCCGCTTTGGTGGGATCGGCTTTGCTGACGTACAAGCGCATCGATTCAGAGTTGGTCAGCATCGCGGCGTACTTGTTCTTGGTGTAACGGTCCAGTTCAGCGGGATCGGTCGGCGCTGTCTGGCTCTTGAGCATCGTCACTGCCTTGGTGGACGCTTCGGCTGCTGCTTTGAAGTCGCCTTTGGCAGCGTCGAGCGCGGCCGTGCGGCCGGCATCGTCGAGAGACTTGTTCGTGATCGCCGCGTTGTAACGCTCGACTCCGCGTCCTTTCAAAGCCACGGCTTTATTAGTCAGCAGCGCCGGCTGATCGGGATCTGCTGCGAGACCTTCGTCGTACGACGCAACTGCGGCGGTGAATTTCTGAACCGCCTCGTCGGTGTTCTTCGCACGGCTGGCGGTGTTCGCGGCGGTCAACGCTTCGTTTCCGGCTTTGAACGTTCGCGCGATGACTTCGTTGGCATTCTTGATCTTCTCGTTGGCGGCTTCGATCTCAGCGTTCTTCTTCGCCAACTCTTCGCGTTTGGCCTTGTCGGCTGCGCTTTCGGCGCCTGGCGCCGGCGGATTAGGATTCGTGCCGCCGACTTTCTCCAGATCTTCACGCGTAAGCACGCGGCCATCACCCGGCGTCACTGTGATTTCGACCGGCGCGCCGCGGCCCACTTTCACACCGGGCACAAAGTTTGGCGACGCGGTCGCATGACTCGCGACAACCGTGTATGTGCCGATGAAAGGCAGACCCGCGAAAACAAACTCGCCATTCTTGTTTGTTTTCGTGTCGTACTGGGCCTTCATGTCCGTTCGGAAAACATCGATCCGCGCGCCGGCAAGGGGAACCATTTGCCCGTCGGCCTGCTTCATCATGACCTTACCGCGGAGTTCGGCGGTTTGTGCGAACGCCGGCACTGAGGCAACCGCCAGAAGGATGGCGACTGCGAGTGCTCCAATAAAGTATTTACCAATCATTTGCTTCAGATTCCTCCCTGACCGGGGCTTCTCCGGACGAGCCGTAAGATGCACCCTTACTATTTTGCGGTTGTAACGATAAGCACCTGAGATTTTGCGTAAAACTTAATAAGCAAAACGATTACTGTCAAGCTGGTAAGGAATGGGATCGGGAACACCCGCTTCACGAAAAGCTCGCAGGCGCAGCGCGCACGAATCGCAGTTGCCACAAGCAAGGTCGGAAGACTGGTAACAAGACCACGTGAGTTGCAACGGCGCCTCGAGGTCCAACCCCTTTTTCACGATCTCCGACTTCTTCATTCCGATCACCGGCGTTCTGATAATCAGGTTGGTTTCGGGTTTTGTGCCGAGGTCGATCACGCTTTGAAACGCCGCGTAAAACTCCGGGCGGCAGTCGGGATAACCGGAGGAATCTTCCGCGACTGCTCCTATATATATGGCGTTCGCGCCGATGACTTCGCCCCAGCTAACAGCAGCGGCGAGCAAGTGGGCGTTGCGGAAGGGAACGTAGCTCGACGGAATACTTCGCGAAGTCAGATCGGCAGGTGTAACAGCGATCTCAGGATCGGTAAGCGATGAGCCGCCGATACGCGCGAGATGTTTGAATGAGATCACCAAACGCAGCTTGGCGTCATAATGATCCGCCAAAGCTTCGAATGCCTGGCGCTCACGTTCTTCTGTTCTTTGACCGTACGAGACGTGCAAAAAGGCGAGCTCGGCGTTTTCGTAATCGGCGATGGCTGCTGTGACACACGAGTCCATGCCTCCGGAGACGAGACAGATAGCGCGTTCAGGTCCTTCACTGTATTCAGCATCAAGGACCTCTGTAGCAACTTCTTGTGTACCGCCCATTACACTCCTTTTACGTCTGGTCCCCAGATGTACTTGTGTAGTTGCAATTGCATTCGCACGTTCAAACCGCTTCCCGCGACCCAGTTCGCCAACTGTTGCAGATCGATCTGGTCCCACACGGGCGAGATCAGGATCGCGAGCGTTCTCGACTCGAGATCGTGCTCCTGAATCACTCGCTTGGCGTAAAGCCAATCGCCTTCGTCGGCAACGACGAACTTGACCTCGTCCATGTCCGCGCGCAGGCGTTCAACGTTGGACCACTCGTTCCGCGCTTCCTCGCCGGAAGCCGGGCACTTGATGTCGAGAATCACCTTGGCGCGCGGGTCCAGATCCGCGGTCGAGACATAGTTTCCCGTCTCGACCAGTACCTCGAAATCCTCGTCACAAAGCCGCCGGATGAGCGCGAAAGCTTCCTTCTGTGCGAGTGGTTCGCCGCCCGTGACTTCGACCAGTTTGCAACCCATCGAGTGGACTTGTTGCATCACATCATCCTGGGAGACGTGCTCGCCGCCCGTAAACGTGTATTCGCTGTCGCACCAGACGCAGCGCATCGGGCAGCCGGTCAGGCGCACAAACGTACATGGACGCCCGGCGTGGGTCGATTCACCCTGGATGGAACGAAAGATTTCGGTGACGCGCAGCATCGACCGGAATCTAACACGGTTCGACAAGAATCAAGAACCGCCTGCACTCCCCTGCAGTCCCCTGCGGTCATCGGTAAAGAGGTGCTACGATTACCCGGCGTGTGGCAGACAAAAACAGCGAAATTACAAAGCTAGCGCGCGAAGGCGCCGCCCGCTTGATCGCGCGTGCCGCGGACAGCCGTTCGCTCACCGCGGACGTGCTGTCGCCGCGCGTCTCGGCGGCAGTCGAGAAGTATCTCCTGCGTGACGAGCCGAACACTCCCGCTGCTGACATCAACAAGTTCATGGATGAAATGCAGGCTGACGATCTGTGTCTGATCGTCGCTTGCGAGCAGGGCGATGAGAACGCCTGGACCGATCTCGTCGAACGTTTCACCACCACAGTCCGATCAGCCGCTCGGTCAGTGAGTTCGAACGAAGACGCCGCGGAAGACCTGGCCCAGTCGATCTGGGCCGAACTTTACGGACTGCGCGTTCGCGACGATGGCCGCCGCGCAACCAAACTGGCTTATTACTCCGGACGCGGTTCGCTCGCTGGTTGGTTGCGGGCCGTCGTCGCACAACTCTCGGTCGATGCGTTTCGCAAACAATCAAAGCTCGTGCAGACTGAAGAAGACACAGATCTCGATCGGCTGGCGCGCGACGCAAGCATCAGCGAAACGTCGAGTTTCGCTGCCGCGGGTGTGCAGAACCCGGAGCAGTCGCTCACGAATCGTTTCACCCGGGAAAACTTGCAGCAAGCGTTGACGCAGGCTGTCGGCGAGCTCGCGGCAGAAGATCGTCTGCTTGTGAAACTCTACTATTTTGACAACCTGCGATTACGCGAGGCAGGCGTGGTTCTCGGCGTGCATGAAGCAACCGCGAGCCGCCGTCTGACCCGGATTCAAACGGATTTGCGCAAGCGTGTCAGTCAGATACTGGTCGATGAACGTGGTTGGACAAAGGCCGAGGCCGAACGCTCGTTTGCGGAGGTCGCGCAACATTTAGAGACGGATTTGGAGGCGTTAATCAAAGAGAAGAGCTTTTGACTGCAAGGTATCCAAATCGCTACGTTCTCTCTTTGGCAGCGCCAGTTTTGCAATGAGACAAGAAACAAACAAGGAGATCGATCTGCTGCTTCGCCGTATGAGCCGGCAGAACGGCGGTTCTCTGCGCGATACGGAAGCGCACGAGTCGCATCTCGGCGAACATTTAGACGGGGACGAGCTGAGTTCGTATGCGCAGAACGCGTTGCCCGCGGCGGCACGCGCGCGCTACACGGAACATCTTGCTGAGTGTTCGACGTGCCGAAAACTCGTTACCGAGTTGAGCCTGTCGCTTGGCGCAACTGCCGGTGCCGCTTCGCCTGTGGAGACAGTTGTCGAAGCGAGCGGTTTGAAGAAGTTTTTGGCGAGCCTGTTCTCGCCGATGGTTTTGCGTTACGCGGTTCCGGCGTTGGGTTTGATCCTCGTCGCGGCTATCGGTTTTGTGATCTTGCGCCAGCGAGGTCAGGAAGACTTTGTGGCGCAAGTGGACACGAACCAGAAATCAACTGCGCCGCTCACTGCGTCCGAAGCACCCGCGCCGGCGTCATCGGCTGACCGAGGTCTTGTCGATAACGCGCCAGCGGATCAACCGGGTCGTGCAGCCAACCCAAAAGAAGCCGCCTCGAAGAGCGCGGAAGTTTCGGGTGACGCCGCCGGATCTGGCCCAGCGGCTCCGGCTCCTGTCACTACTACTCCCCGAGCTGAAGAAGCACCGCCTCCACCGCAAACGGGGCAGTTGCCACAGCCGACGCCCGCGCCAAAAATCGCCGCGGCCACTGAAAGCGACGACAAAAGGAAAGCGGCTGAAGGCGAAGAGCAACAGAAGAAGGACTCGATTGCCAAGGCGCCGGAGCCGGCGGTGACAGTCGAAAAGACGGATGCTACAGTCAAGTCCGCGAAAACTAATGAGCAGGCGAGTAACTACAACGCCGCTCCACAAACCGGCGCCCCTGCCCGTGCCGATGAAAGCAAACGGGAATCTCTTCCGGTGCAACGACGAGGCACATTTGGTACGGCTACCAGTGCCGGACGCGCGCGCGCGCAGGACGACGCCGAGACACGCACCGTCTCAGGCCGTCGCTTCCGAAAAGAGCGTGGCATTTGGACCGACACAGCGTATGATTCGTCAACCTCAACTGTGAACGTGGCTCGCGGTTCAGAACAGTTCAGAGCGCTGGTTGCCGACGAGCCGGAAATCAAAAAGATTGCAGAACAACTCGACGGCGAGGTCATCGTTGTTTGGAAGGGCCGCGCCTATCGAATCCGGTAGGAGAAAAAACATCTGATGAACCCTGGAACAAGGCTGAGCCGCGCAGTTTTGAGTGTCGTCTTTTTTAGTCTAGCCGCCGCGCTGAATCCCGCCCTTGCACAAACAAACAGACGGCCTGTGGCCGCGAAACAAACGGCGCGGAAGATCGGCAATCCGGCGATCAACAGCATCGTACGGCAAATCGACGCGCGTAACATCGAGCGCTCCATCCGCCAACTCGCCGCGTTCGGCACGCGCAACACACTGTCCGAACAGAACAATCCCAAACGCGGCATCGGCGCTGCGCGCGACTGGCTCTACGCCGAGTTTCTGAAAGTCGCTGAAACTTCAAACGGCCGCATGACCGTCGAGAAGCAGAGTTACGAACAGCCAAAAGCGCAACGTGTGCCGGAGCCGACAGTCATCACTAACGTCGTTGCGACGTTGAAAGGATCGCAACCCGAAGCGACCGATCGCATTTACGTGGTCAGTGGTCACTACGATTCGATGTGCAACAGTCCGACCGACGCGAAGTGCGACGCGCCCGGCGCGAACGACGACGCATCGGGCACGGCCGCCGTGCTCGAGATGGCGCGCGTGATGGCGAGGTTTGAGTTTGACGCGACGATCGTTTTCATGGCGGTCGCGGGTGAAGAGCAGAGCCTGCTCGGTTCCACGTACTTCGCCGAACAAGCGAAACAGAAAAATTGGAACATCGACGCGATGTTCACCAACGACATCATCGGCAACACGCTCGGCGGCAACGGCGTTCGCAACCGCAACACCGTGCGCGTGTTCTCCGAAGGCGTGCCGTCGAACGAAACGCCCGCTGAAGCAAACACGCGACGCAGCGTTGGCGGCGAGAACGATTCACAATCGCGCCAACTCGCACGGTTCATCAAAGAGGAAGCGGAATCGTTCGTGCCGGCGATGAACGTCATGCTGGTCTATCGTCGCGATCGTTACGGTCGTGGCGGAGATCACATTCCGTTTCTCGAGCGCGGTTATCCCGCGGTGCGTTTTACGGAAACGAATGAACACTTCCGGCATCAACATCAAAACGTGCGCGTTGAGAACGGCGTGCAGTACGGCGACCTGCCGCAGTTTGTCGACTTTGCTTACGTGGCGAACGTTGCGCGTGTGAATGCAGCGGCGCTGGCGCGGCTGGCGTACGCGCCGTCACGCCCGAAGGGCGTCACGATTGTCTCGCGTCTGTCGGATGACACGGAGCTGCGTTGGGAAGCGAACAACGAGCCGGATCTTTACGGCTACGAAATCGTCTGGCGCGAGACGTGGGCGGCCACTTGGGGCGGCGTGCGGGCGGTGGGAAACGTCACGAGCTTCACGCTGAAGGGAATGTCGAAAGACAACTACTTCTTCGGCGTGCGCGCAGTCGATAAAGAGGGCAACCGGAGTCCGGTGACATTTCCGCGACCGGTCACCCGGCAACAGCCGGCAAATCGCAGCACTACGTCGAGCGGCACTCCGTAACCTTCTTTTCTCGACTAACCGGCGCGGTGCAGCGTCTAAGTTGACATGAAATTCTCAAAGAAGAGCCTGGTTGCTTCGTTGATGATCGCGGCGCTGCTCGCGACGCAGACGGTCGTCTCGTTTGCCGACACGGCGAAAAACGGCAAAAAATCCCGCCTTACCGACGAGCAGCGGATCATTCACGTCCTGAATCGTCTCGGTTTCGGCGCCCGCCCTGGCGACGTCGAACGAGTGAAGTCGATCGGCCTCGAGCAATACATCAACCAGCAACTGAATCCCGAGAAGATCTCCGACACGGTTGCGGAAAACAAAGTGAAAGACCTCGGTGTGTTGACGCTGAGTACCGCCGATCTCTACGCGAAGTTTCCACAGCCTGGGCAGTTGTTGCGGCAGCTTCAAGCGCGAGGCCTGTTAGGCGGGGATGGACCCCAGGACCCGCAAAACAACCCGCTCAATCCGCAGGACGAGAAAAGCCGGAAAATGCTCGACGAGTATTACCAGCAGAACGGCCTTCAGCGTCCACAGCGAATCATGGCCGAACTGCAAGCGTCGCGAATCCTGCGCGCGGTTTACAGCGAACGACAGCTTCAGGAAGTGATGGTTGATTTTTGGACCAACCACTTCAACGTCTTTGCCGGCAAGGGCGCCGATCGCTGGCTGCTCCCGGCTTACGATCGCGACACGATTCGGCCCAACGCGATGGGCAAGTTTTCTGAACTGTTGCTGGCGACCGCGCAGAGTCCCGCGATGCTCTTCTATCTCGACAACTTTCAGAGCGTCAGTCCGGACTCGAATCGTGGTCGTGCAATGCTGCGTCAGAACCCGGACGCGCAACGGCCTCGACGCGGCATTAATGAAAACTACGCGCGCGAGTTGATGGAGTTGCACACACTCGGCGTCGACGGTGGTTACACGCAGAAAGACGTGCAGGAAGTGGCGCGTTGCTTCACTGGTTGGACCATCTTCCAGCCGCGTGGTGGCGGCGCGGCTGTGAACGCGATCATGGGAACTGAAGCAGCGCGCCGCAATGCCGGGACGTTCTTCTTCAACGCTCGCGTGCACGACGACGGCGAAAAGACGGTGCTGGGCCACAAGATTCCCGCGGGCGGCGGATTCAAAGACGGTTTGACGGTGCTGGACATTCTCGCGCGTCACCCGGCCACGGCGAAGTTCATCGCGACAAAACTCGTGCGTCACTTTGTTTCCGACACACCGCCACCGGCGCTGGTCGATCGTGTTGCGGCTGCGTTCACGAAGAGCGACGGCGACATTCGCGAAACACTGAAAGCCATCTTCTTCTCGAAGGAGTTCAACTCGCCGGACGCGTATCGCGTGAAGATCAAGCGGCCGTTTGAACTCGTGGTCAGTGCGATCAGAACTCTCGGCGCGGACACGAACGGTGGACCAGGCACGCATCAATGGATCGCGCGCATGGGCGAACCGCTTTACGGTTTTCAAACGCCAAACGGTTATTCCGATGCGGCCGAAAGTTGGGTCAACACCGGCGGCTTACTCGAGCGCATGAATTTCGGTTTAGCGCTGGCGGGCAATCGCATTCAGGGCACGCGCGTCGATCTCGCAAAACTGAACGCGCCGGAGAAGTCGAAACTGATCGACGAGTCGTTAAAGATGATCGTTGCCGGCGACATCTCCACGGCAACGAGAGAGACGTTGATGAAACAGATCGACGAGACCAATGCCGACACGGCGGCGAAGGTCGTCGGCTTGATTCTCGGCACGCCGGAGTTTCAGAGACAGTAAAGGTATCGATTATGAAGCGCAGATTCTTTATCAAGTCGGGCAGCATCGCGTTGGCGAGTGTGGGCCTATCGCTCTCCGCGCCGGGGTTTCTTCAGCGCGCGCTTGTCGCCAACGAGCGCAGTGGTGGCAAACGTAAGACACTCGTCGCCATCTTCCAGCGCGGCGCGGTTGACGGCCTGAACATGATCGTTCCGTTTGGCGAGTCGAATTACTACGACCTGCGTCCGGGGATTGCTATTCCGAAACCAAACGGCAGCAATACCGAAGCCGCGATCAGTCTCGACGGCTTCTTTGGCCTGCATCCTTCGATGAGCTCGCTCAAACCGCTGTGGGACTCGAAGCGTCTCGCGATCGTTCACGCCTCCGGCTCGCCCGATAACACGCGTTCGCACTTCGACGCGCAGGATTACATGGAGTCCGCGACGCCGGGTGTGAAGTCGACAAGCGATGGCTGGTTGAATCGTTATCTGCAAAGCAGGAAAGAGAAAGACGCATCGCCGTTCCGCGCGATTTCCATGACGCAACAGATGCCGCGCGCGATGCAGGGCAGAGCGCAGGTGCTCGCGATGTCGAACCTGTCGAACTTTGCGATTCGCGCCGGCAAGTCGTCGGCGAGTGTGCAGGGTGGTTTCGAGGCCATCTACTCGCGCGACAAGAATGAGATGCTGGCTGAAACCGGCCGCGAGACGTTTGACGCGATCAATTACCTGAAAGAAGTGAACCCCGCGCAGTACAAGCCCGAGAACGGCGCGCAGTATCCGCAAGGTCCATTGGGCAACTCGTTGCGACAGATCGCGCAGTTGATCAAAGCCGGTGTCGGTTTGGAGATCGCTTTTACCGAGGTAGGCGGCTGGGACACGCACGTGAACCAGGGCAACGCGCGCGGGCAGTTGGCAAACCGATTACAGGAGTTCAGCTCTGCGATCGCGGCGTTTCATCAGGACCTGGGCCAACGAATGGACGACGTGGTTGTAATGACGATGTCGGAGTTTGGCCGCACGGTTAAAGAGAACGGCAATCGCGGCACGGACCACGGGCATGCGAATGCGATGTTGGTGCTGGGCAACAGCGTGCGCGGCGGCCAGGTTTACGGAAAGTGGCCGGGACTCAAGAACGATCAGCTTTTTGAGGGACGCGATCTCGCGTTGACCACGGATTTTCGCGATGTGTTTGGCGAAGTCGCCGCGCGTCATCTCGGCGCGACGGATTTAAAATCCGTGTTTCCGCGTTACGCAATTAGCGAGTCGAACTTCAAAGGACTTTTCCGAAACGGTTGATGACGTAGAGCAGGATTGTCGCCAGCACCGACACGATCACCGATAGCGTAAGTGCATCGTTGTCGCGTCCTGCCTGCACTGCGTCGTAGATCGCCACCGACGCAGTTTGTGTTTTGCCGGGAATGTTTCCGGCGATCATGATCGTCACGCCAAAATCCCCGAGCGCGCGCGCAAACGCGAGCGCCGTCGCCGCCAACACACCTTTCGCCGCCAACGGCAACGTTACCCGGAAAAAGATGCGCCGGTTGTTGAGACCCAGCGTACGTGCTGCGGCTTCGAGATCCGTGTTCACCGATTCGAACGCAGCGCGCAGGCTTTTCGTGACGAGCGGCAACGCGTGGATGGTCGCAGCGATGATCGCGGCGGTGACGGTGAACGTGAGACGAATGCCGAATGTGCGGTCGAGAAACGCTCCGATCGTCGAACGCGAACCGAGCAGGACCAGCAGGTAATAACCGAGTACAGTCGGCGGCAGAACGAGCGGCAACGTGACGAGTGCATCGATCAGGTTGCGCCCGGGAAAACGTTTGCGCGCGAGCAGCCACGCCAACGCCGAACCGGCGACGAGCGCGATCAGCGTCGCGGCAGTGGCCACAGCGAAGGAAAGCCTGATGGGGAACCAGTCGATCACGGGGTTTGGCTAAGCTTATCAGACCTTCTCCTATTTGTGGCTTTTGTGTCTTACAATCGGCGGCGGCTATGAAACCACGAATTTTGCGTTACGAGTCAGTCACGTCAACCAACAGCGAAGTAGCACGGCTCGCCGTAGAGGGCGCCGAAGAGGGACTCGCGATTGTGGCTGACGAACAGACTGCCGGGCGCGGACGTTTGCAACGCGCGTGGTCGTCGCCGAAAGGCGCGGGCTTGTACTTCAGCATCTTGTTGCGGCCGAACATCGCAGTGGATCGCTGGCCGCTCATCACTTTCGTCGCTGCTTTGGCCACGAGCGATGCGCTGCTCGAAGGCGGGGAAGTGCAAACAGACATCAAGTGGCCCAACGATCTGCTCGCGAACGAACGAAAGATCTGCGGCATACTCGCCGAAGCAATCGAGACACCAACCGGACGCGCGGTCGTGGTCGGCATCGGCATCAACCTGACGAACAACGCCTTTCCCCAGGAGTTGAATAGCGTGGCAACATCCGTGGCGCAGGAATCCGGACG
>DASUPR010000372.1:0-3888 GCA_036281015.1 Pyrinomonadaceae bacterium | reverse complement strand
TTCGACACGTGAAGACGTGATCGATCAGGCGTTGCCGGTGTTGCTGCACGGCGACGCCGCTTTTGCCGGCCAGGGGATCGTGATGGAAACCCTGAACCTCGCGGGCCTCAAAGGCTATCGCACCGGCGGCACGATCCACATCATCATTAACAACCAGATCGGATTCACGACTTCCCCGGAAGCAGGACGTTCCACAATCTACTCGACCGACGTCGCGCGGATGACGCAGTTGCCGATCTTTCACATCAACGGCGACGACCCCGAAGCCGCGTATCGCGTGCTGCAAATTGCATTGAACTACCGGCAGGAGTTCAACAAAGATGTCGTGCTCGACCTGATCGGTTTTCGGCGGCTCGGTCACAACGAAACTGACGAACCGAGCTACACGCAGCCGTTGATGTACGCGCGTGTGAAGGCGCATCCCGGCGTGCGCGCGCTCTACGCCAACCGGTTGATCAAGGAAGGTGTCGTTACCGATGAAGAAGTTAACGATCTGATCCACGAACGCGTGCGGGGCTATGAAACGGCGCTGGCGAATGCTAAGCAGAAGGTCGTGGACGAACCGCCACAAGCGTCGCCATCTGTCGAAGAGCTCGATGGCTCCGAAGTGGTTGAGACTGGAGTCGAGCCCGAGACGATCAAAAGCATCGCGCACAAGATCGCCGTCGTTCCGGAAGGCTTCAACGTCAATCCGAAAATGGTTGGCCAACTCGCGCGGCGCGCAAAGATGGGCGACGGAACGTTGCCGCTCGATTGGGGATTTGCGGAGTCGGTCGCGTTTGGATCGTTAGTGCTGGAAGGGACGCGCGTGCGTTTGAGCGGACAGGATTCCGGCCGCGGCACGTTCAGCCAGCGTCACGCAGTGCTTTACGACACGCAAACCGGGAAGGCGTGGGCGCCGCTTTCGGAGTTGCGCTCCGAAGAGAATCGGGCTGCGCGTTTCGATGTGTTTGATAGTTCGTTGTCCGAACAGGGCGTGCTTGGGTTTGAGTACGGCTATACGGTCGAATTCGACGACGCGCTCGTCCTGTGGGAAGCGCAGTTTGGTGATTTCGGTAACGGCGCGCAGACAATCATCGATCAGTACATCGCGGCTTCGGAAGACAAGTGGAAACAAACATCGCGGCTCGTGATGTTGCTGCCGCATGGTTACGAAGGACAAGGACCGGAACACTCCAGCGCGCGTCTCGAACGTTATCTTCAACTGTGTGCCGAGAACAATCTGCAGGTCTGCTATCCGACGACGCCCGCGCAGTATTTCCACCTGCTGCGGCGGCAAATCCGTCCGGGATTTGAGCGGCCGCTGGTGGTGATGACGCCGAAGAGCCTACTGCGTTTGCCGGCTGCTGCTTCACGTATCGACGATCTCACAACGGGGGGATTTCAACCCGTCATCGACGACGCGGAGATCGCGGACGCGTCAGCCGTGCGCAAGGTGGTGTTGTGCAGCGGCAAGGTCTACTACGACCTGATGGAGGCGCGAAAGCAGAGCGGTGAGCTGAACGTGGCGATTGTCCGGTTGGAGCAGTTTTATCCGTTTCCCCAGCGCATGCTGCGCGAGATCGTCGCGAAGTATACGGGCGCGTCGCAGTTCGCGTGGGTTCAGGAAGAGCCGCACAACATGGGTGGTTGGACCTTCGTCCGCGATCGCCTGCAGGACATGCTTGGTGATTCCAACGAACTGCGTTACGTGGGCCGGTCGGCGTCGGCCAGTCCAGCCACCGGATCCTACAGCATTCACCAGAAAGAACAGGCCGAACTCGTCGCCAAAGCCTTGAAGGTCGAATAACCTCACCTCACCTTCTCTACCCCACAAAGTGCTTGACAGACACGCCCAACCGTCCTACCATCCTCACTAACTTTGCGATGCAAAGAGCTTTGGGAAATATTTTGAGACGGGGCCGGACGCCGCGCGTGGAAGACAAACGAACTCTTGAGCCGACACAAGGAGTGAGACCATGACCAGGAAAATCATAGCGATTATCTTCATCTTCATTTGCGCGTCTGCTGCGTGGGCCGTGCTCGGCGCCACCATCTTCGCCCGCACCTACGACTCCGGCGCGGTCTCGTCCAACAAAGTCGCTTCCACCTGGGGCGCACCGCAAAACCAGGGACCACCCAGCGCCTCATTCAGCACGCCCATCACCAAACAACAGGACGTGCCCGAAAACGGCAAGTTTGTCCGAAAAATCTGGACCGAAGATCAGATCACCGAAATACCACTCGAGAGCAGCAAGATCGACGTCGACCTGGATCTCGAACACCGCCAAAAAGGTCTCCTCTGGTACAGCACTTACAAAGTTCGTTTCGCGGGCGTCTACGGCTTCCGCAACCCCAGCGACAAAGAACAAAACGTCGTCTTCAAACTCCAGTTCCCCACCACACAGGCGATCTACGACAACCTGACTTTCGTCGTCGACGGCACTCCCGCGCCAATCAGCAACGAAGGCAACTCCGCTAAAACCGCGGTCAAGATCGGTCCCGGAAAGACTGCCCAATTAGCTGTCGGCTACAGCTCACAGGGACTCAACGAATGGCGCTACAGCTTCGGCCAGACCGACGTCGCGCAGGTAAAAGATTTCAACCTGAAAATGCGCACTAACTTCAAAGATATCGACTTCCCGGACAACACACTCTCGCCGTCGGAAAAGCACGAGACCGGCAAAGGTTGGGACTTGAACTGGTCGTACACGAGCCTGCTGTCGGGTTATCAAATCGCGATGGTCATGCCGGAGAAGCTCCAGCCCGGACCACTCGCCGGGCGTATCAGTTTGTTTGCCCCAGTATCACTCTTCTTTTTCTTCTTCCTCATGCTCATCATCACCACGATGCGCGGCATCGATCTTCACCCGATGAACTACTTTTTCCTCGCTGCCGCGTTCTTTTCTTTTCATCTGCTACTCGCGTATCTCGTCGATCACATCTCGATTCACGCCGCCTTTGCGATTGCGGCAAGTGTTTCGGTGTTTCTCGTCGTCAGTTATCTGCGGCTGGTGGTCGGCATCGGCTTCGCAAGCCGCGAGGCCGCACTCGCGCAGTTTGTTTATCTGGTGCTGTTCTCCTACGCGTTTTTCCTGAAGGGTTTCACCGGACTGGCGATCACGATCGGCTCGGTGCTGACGCTCTTTGTGGTCATGCAGATGACCGGACGCATTCACTGGGGAGAGAAGTTTGCGGTAAAATCCCCACCACAACCTGCCGCCGAAATGCATTGAGAGTGTTAATAAAGCGGCCCCGCCAACCGTCTTAGTGACGTAGCAGTGATTGGGAGTTGGGTGATGGGATTCTGGAAGAACCAATTCGGACCGAACCGCACCAACACTCAAGATCAGTTTGACATGGTCTTCGGCCTCGTCTTACCGATTGTGTGTTTGGTAGCCGATCCGCTTGTTTTCAAAAGTTTCCCGATTTTTGGTCCCGCAATCCTGGAAGACTATCAATTCTTCGCGTACGTAGTGTGCACGGTTGAGATGGGTTTCTTCCTCGTATGGCGGACATTCCCAAAGAAGGTAAACGCGCTTTCGCCGCTGTTTGCGGGTGTCTTTCTTATCGGCGCCTGTTTTTCGACGGTGATCGGTTTGGCGATGCTGCCGGTGACGCTGTTGTCGGTGTTATTCGTGATTGGGGTGCTGGGATTGCTGCCGTTTATCAGTGGCTTTGTTTATCTGAGGAACGGCGTTCGGGCACTAAGGGCCCAGCCCAACCACGCACCGATTCTCTTTCGGCTTTGGCTTGCTGTGCTGAGCGGACTGTTCATTATTGTGCCTCTGACCTTTGCAACCATCTTCGTTGAAAGATCGATTGCAGGTTCCGTCGACACGATGATTTACGGAAGCGTCACTCAAGCAGAGGACGCAGCGAATCGACTAAAGTGGTTTCGTTTTATTC
>DASUPR010000371.1:0-16249 GCA_036281015.1 Pyrinomonadaceae bacterium | reverse complement strand
GATTCGCGCGAAAGTGAGTTTGGGAATGCGCGTGCTGTCGATTGACGACGTGCCGTTTGAAGAACGAAGCGGCGGGCTCTTCATGAGTTATCTAAAAGCGAAAGAACAGCTCGCACAGCAGGGCAAATCGAAAGCGTTTGGAGCGCTTGGGATAACCGGTATTCCGTGAGGACAGCTATGCCAACTTATAACTTTCCACCGACCAGCCGTTACTACGGAATCGAAACCGCCACGCTGAAAACAGCGGACGGCCAGACCGAAGTCTACCTGCGGCGCCGTTTCCTGCCGCCTCCTGAGAACTTCGCATTTCTGTTGGAACACGTAGTGACTGAAGACGAGCGGCTCGACAACATCGCCGCGAGATACATGGACGATCCGGAAGCGTTCTGGCGCATCGCGGATGCGAATTCTGCGATGCGTCCCGAAGAGTTGACCGAAACCGTCGGGCGCAAGTTGCGCATCACTTTACCTGAGGGAATTCCCGGAGTCCCGAATGCTTAAAGGTGTTCACCTGACGTTGATGATTGGACCAGCGGTGCCCGTACCGGCGCCGCAGTCCGTCATGGACGCGCTGACAAGCGTGCAGGTGACAAGCTCGAAAGAACAAAGCGGGTTTCAATTGACGTTTGCGGTGAGCAAAGACTCGCCGCTGATGAAGATCATGCTGCCGGCCGGTTACTTCGATCCGATCATCACGCGAGTAGTCATCATCGTGACCGTCAACGGCACACCCAACGTGATCATGGACGGAATGATCACGCGCCAGGAACTCTCACCCAGCAACGATCCCGGGCAATCGACACTGACAATCACCGGCGAAGACCTGAGCATCCTGATGGACCTGCTCGAAATGCCCTTCATGCGTTATCCGGCGATGCCTGAAGTCGCGCGGCTTTACGTCATGCTTTCCAAGTATCTCGTCTTCGGCATTGTCCCGATCGTGATTCCTCCGATTCCGCCGGACATTCCGATTCCGACAAACGACATTCCGTCGCATCTCGAAGGCACCGATCGAGCTTACATTCAGCGTCTCGCGCGTGAAGCAGGTTACGTTTTTTATATCGATCCCGGACCACTACCGCTCCAGAGCATTGCTTACTTTGGACCAGACATCCGCATCCCCGTGCCGCAGCCGGCGTTGAATATCAACATGGACGCGCACACAAACGTCGAATCGATGACCTTCAGTCTCGACGGACTCGCAAAGAAGATTTTCGTCTACCACATCATGGATCCGGGCACTGACAAAATACCGATTCCGATCCCCGTTCCTAACCTGAGCGTCTTGCGCCCGCCGATGGGTGCGCGTATCGCAGCGCCTTCGAAGGTGGAGTTCGTCAAACAGGGAGCGGATCGAAGCACCACTAAAGCGATCCAGGAAATCCTCGGAATGACTTTTAGTGCGTCTGATTCGATCAACGTGTCGGGAACGCTCGACGTGGTTCGTTATGGCCGTCCGCTGAAGTCGCGAATGATGGTCGGCGTGCGCGGCGCGGGCATCGCTTACGACGGGCTCTATTACGTGAACAGTGTGTCTCACAACATCAAGCGCGGCGAGTACAAACAAAACTTTCAGCTCAGTCGTGATGGACTGGTCTCGCTTACGCCAAAGGTACCGGTATGAACGACTCGCAACGGTTTTACGGAAAGTATCGCGGCACGGTGGTGCAGAACGCCGATCCCGAATTTCGCGGACGCATCATGTGCGTCGTGCCCGACGTGCTCGGTCTCGTTCCTTCAAACTGGTGTGAAGCTTGTACGCCGCTCGCTGGCCCAACTGGTCCACCGATGGGTGTTTACATGGTGCCGCCAATCGGCGCCGGCGTCTGGGTTGAATTCGAGCACGGCGATCCGGGTAAACCGATCTTCGCGGGTTGCCGGTTCGCGCCGAGTAATGTTCCGCCTTTGGCGCTGGCTGGAAATCCGTTGGACCCAAACATCTGCATTCAGTCGCTGTTGCAACACATGATCATGATCAGCGACATGCCGCCGTCGCCGGTCACCGGAGGAATCATTTTGAAGAGCACTACAGGCGCGATGATCGTAGTCAACGACTCCGGTATCTATCTCTCGAACGGCAAGGGCGCAGTCATAACGATGGTCGGCCCTTCAATCGACTTCAACCTGGGCGCATTGACGATCGTGAAATAGGAGGACTTCATGCCCGGTTTATTGATGCACGTTAACGCTGTCATGTCCTGCATTCATCAGGCAGGTACGGCCGTTATTCCACCGACGCAACCACGCGTGCTCGTCAGCGGCCAGCCGATCGCGACGATCTCGCCGCCGCCGGTTCCGCTCGCCACTGTCGCCGGTTGCCCGTTTACGGTTCCGACTCCGGGAGGTCCAAAACCGCAACCATGCGTGACGATCAAATGGTTGATGCCCTCGACGCGATTCCTGGTGAACGGACTGCCGGCGGCGTTACTACCAACGCCCGGTCCTGGACCAGGCATTTGCCAAAGCGTCGAACAGATTCCGCAAGGACCACCGACAGTCAAAACGGTGCAAATGCGCGTGATTGGAAGTTGAAGAGATGAACATCAATTTCCCATTTAAGTTTGACGGCCGCGGGCAAACCGCTTCGTGTAACGAGAGCGAGCACATCCGGCAGATGCTTGAGCAGCTCATCTTTACCAGCCCCGGCGAAAGAGTTAATCGCCCAACGTTCGGCAGCGGCGT
Source organism: Pyrinomonadaceae bacterium (assembly GCA_036281015.1). Classification (GTDB taxonomy): domain Bacteria; phylum Acidobacteriota; class Blastocatellia; order Pyrinomonadales; family Pyrinomonadaceae; genus PSRF01. The sequence goes on along the minus strand of DASUPR010000371.1, from coordinate 13,567 downwards.
GCTGCAATTGATATTCGCGCCAAACAGTCCTGAGGTCGCTGCGACTTTGCAATTCACGATGCAAGCCGCAGTTCAGCAATGGCTTGGTGACGTCATCCAACTGCAAAACCTCGAGGTGACGAGCACCGACTCCACGCTGACCGTAGATCTCAGTTATTCGATCCGGCGCACAAACGAACAGCAAAGCCTGACTCTGACGCGGGCTATCTGACGAGGAGGAACGGTGAGTCTTTGTTGCCAACAGGATGATCGTCGCGAAGAAGTGAGACGCGTGGACTACCTGAACGGCCTCGACTACGTCGAGGTCCTCGACGATCAGGTAACCCTGCATGCGTACTTTCTCGGCAAGCTGCCGCCTGAGTTGCAGGTCAATCAACCCGGTCTGGAAAACTACTTCGAGATCGAGGGTGGACAACGAATCACGGACATCGCGATCGTTGACGTGGATCCTTTCGTCGATCCTGATCCGGAGCGTGACGACTTCGTAGTTATCAGGCTGGACAAGTACGGAGATTTTTCGCATTACACGTTGCGCCTGAAGGACGTGGAGAATGTCGATCCGCGTTACGACCGCGCGAAGTTTAATTTCAAGGTTAACTGTCCTTCGGATCTCGATTGTGCTCCGGCGTGCGATTGCGAGCCGCCGGTTTTAGTCGAGCCGGACATCAACTATCTCGCCAAGGATTATCAAAGCTTCCGCCAATTGATCCTCGATCGCCTGGCAGTCCTGATGCCTGACTGGACCGAGCGGCACGTGCCCGATATCGGCGTGATGCTCACGGAGATTCTCGCGTACACGGGTGATTACCTGAGTTATTACCAGGACGCGGTTGCCACTGAAGCGTACCTCGACACGGCGCGCCAACGTATTTCAGTCAGACGTCATGCACGGCTCGTTGACTACTTCCTCCACGAAGGTTGCAACGCGCGCGCGTGGGTTTGTGTGGAAGTCGATACCGACACTGAGCTCGATCCGGCAGATGTTGCGTTCGTTACACGCATAAGCGGCCTGGCGATTCCTGAAGACGCGCCGTTGTCGTGGATCGATCTACGCGAGACGCCCGCGGATTCGTATGAGGTTTTCGAACCACTGGTTCGCGATCGTGCGAGCAAGATTCAGTTGCTTCCGGCCCACAATGAAATTTTCTTTTATACGTGGGGTGATGCGCGTTGCTGTCTCGAGAAAGGCAGCACGTCTGCGACGTTGCTGGACACGTGGATCGTGTTGCCGGATGAAAATCCGAACGGTGACAAGCAATACGATCAGTATAAGAAACAGTACAAGGGCAAGCCGGAGCCTGAGCCGGAAAAGAAGAAAGAGCGCGCGCTCAAGCTTAAGCCGGGTGATGTGCTCATTTTCGAAGAAGTGCTCGGACCAATCACCGATCTGCCCGCGGATGCCGATCCATCACGGCGTCACGCTGTCAGAATAACGAGCCTCAAAACCGGCGAAGACACGTTAAGAAAAACGAAGGACGGTTTCCCAACGCCGTACGTCAAAATCACATGGACCGCCGAAGATGCACTGCCGTTTACGTTTTGTATTTCCGCGATCGGCGGCGCGCCCGACTGCGTCTACCTCGAAAACGTAAGTGTCGCGCGCGGTAACGTCGTCCTCGCCGATCACGGAAAGACGCAACCCGAAGAACCGTTTGGTCCAGTCGCGACAAAGTCAACGGATGCGGAGTGCGAATGCGTTGACGAAGCCGGTGACGTGCGAATCACTCCGCGACGTCTGTCGCCTGCGCTTTCAAAAGCGCCGGTCACGTTCAGTGCGAGTTTGCCCAGGGATGATCCTTATCAGGCGCCCGCGTCAGTGATGTTGGATCAGGATCCGCGTGCGGCGGTTGCGAATGTCGCTGTTGCTTCCGAACCCGAATACTCGTGGGAGAACCGTTACGACTTGCTGGCCAGCGGTCCTGACGACAAACACTTCGTCGTCGAGATCGACAACTTCGGCCACGCTCACGTCAGATTTGGCAACGGCACGTTAGGTTTTCAACCCCCCGCCGGGATGACATTCAACGTGCGCTACCGCGTCGGCAATGGCATCGCGGGAAACGTCGGAGCGGAGTCGATCTCGCGCCTCGTCCTGAACAAGACCACGTTGAGCGGAGTCAGTCTCAAAATACGCAACCCGTTGCCGGCGCGAGGCGGCACGCAGCCCGAGTCAGTGGCTGAAGCAAAACTGTTCGCGCCTCACGCGTTTCGCAAAGAGCTCCAGCGGGCAATCATCGCCGAGGACTACCAGACGATCGCCGCGCGCAACACGAAACTGCACCGCGCCGCAGGCGCGCTCGTGTGGACCGGCAGTTGGTATGAAGCTGACGTCGCCATCGATCCGCTGGGGAGTGAGAGTGCTGATGAATCTTTGATGAAGGAGATCAAATCAGAGCTGGAGCGGTACCGGCGTTTAGGTCATGACCTGCACGTGGAAGCAGCGGAATACGTGCCGCTGTTGCTCTCGTTGGAAGTTTGCGCTTTGCCGAATTATCAACCGGCCCACATCAAAGCCGCGCTGCTCGACGTGTTTAGCAATCGCACGTACCGCGGTGGCAAAAAAGGTTTCTTTCATCCTGACAACCTGACGTTTGGAGAAGGAATACACCTCAGCAAGATCATCGCGGCCGCGCAAGCAGTCACCGGCGTTGAATGTGTGCGCGTCAAGAAGTTCCAACGACTGTTCGAGTCAGCCAATCACGAGATTGCGAACGGTGTGTTGCCGTTGAGTCCCACCGAGATTGCGTTGCTCGATAACGATCCGAATTTTCCCGAGCATGGCCGGCTGGAAATCCACATGGGCGGAGGTAAATGAAGATGAAGCCGAGCAAATGCGGATGTACCACTGCGAGCTGCGGTTGCTGCGAAGGCACCCGCAAGATCACTCCGGTTTCCACTGCTAATCGTCCGGGACTCGAAGCGCTCACCTATCGCATCGGCACTCACGGTGCTTTTTTCCAAACGATGAAGGCGCGGCTTGCGAACATGATTGTCGAGGCGCCCGGTCCCGATGGTCAAACTCTGGAAACGTTTTACCCGCTCCAGGGATTGACCACTCGCGATCAATCCGATCCGGCGATTGCGTTGCTTGATGCGTGGGCCACTGTCGGCGACGTGTTGACGTTCTACCAGGAGCGGATTGCGAATGAAGGTTATCTGCGTACCGCAACCGAGCGTCGTTCGCTCGTTGAGCTCGCCCGGTTGGTTGGCTACAAACCCCGCCCGGGTGTCGCGTCAACAGTTTTTCTCGCTTACACGCTGGACGACTCGCAGGCCGAGCCGGTTGAGATTCCCGAAGGCGCTCGCTCGCAAAGTATTCCCGGTCCTGACGAGCTTCCGCAATCGTTCGAAACAAGCGAGAAGATGCTTACGCGGCGTGAGTGGAACAATCTTCAAGTCCGCCTGTCACAACCACAAAACATCACGCTCGACAACGCGTTGCTGATCGACAAGCTCTACGTCGCGGGTATCAACACGAACCTGAAAACCGGCGACGTGTTGAGTTTCATATTCGGTGAAACCGGAGAGCCTTCCATCCTCCGCACCGTTGGCAGCGTCGCGACGCAATTCGAACAGAATCGAACTGAGATCGCGCTTCAGCCATTGAATGGAGAGCTCGCCAAGGCTGTGCCGATCCTGCTTCAGTTCGTTAAAAACATCGATGCCCTGCGAGGAAAAGACGGGGAACAGCCGAATGCCGCGAACCTTGTGTTCACGACCATGGAGGAGATCGTGCAGGAGGTCCGGCTTGGTTTCCCACGTCCGGTGAACCTGTGGTCCGTCATGCCTACGGCGCTGGCCGGAGTCGGTGTTGAGTTTCCGGAGTTGGCGCTGCTCATCGATCAATTTCGCGATGGAATCGAAGAGATTTCCGAGAACGGCACACCTCCGCCTCCGGATGTCACCAGCCCGGCGCAATTCATTCCCGACCTGCTGAAGCCACGCATCCAGCAACCGCGCAGTAGCTTGCGACTCAATCGAGATTTGAAGGCCGCCTTCGGGCAAGGCAACGACGCGCCGGCACAGTTGCTGGTGAACATAACCCCGGAGTTGAAGGACACCTTTTATCACGCGTGGTCCAACGCCACTTTGAACGATACGCCGCCTGATCTGAAAGCGGTGTACGTGATGCGTATTCAAGCGCCGCTCTTCGGCGCCAACGTACCGGCTCAACCGACCTTCTTCACCCGGGATGTTCCTGATCCTGATGACGGTGATGAACTCATTCACGTGAAGGGTGAGCTGCGGCCACAGAACGAATGGAACGAATGGAACCTTGCAGGAGACGAAGACAACGAAGTGTTGTTTTTGGACCAGGCGCACGATGAGATTCTCGATAGCGGTTACGTCGTCGTACAAAAACGTTCCGGAACAACGCTGAGCCGCCAGGTATTGCAAGTCGTCGATGCTGAAACGATTCAAAGAACCGCCTATGGTTTGACCGGCAAGACCACGCGACTCACGTTATCCGAGCCGTGGTGGAACGTCACAAACGAAGAGTCGATCGCGGAAACCCTGCGCGGGACACTCGTGCTGGCGCAAAGCGAACAGCTCGAACTCGTCGATGCTCCGATCCTCAGCGACGTCGAGGTAACTGAAGAAGACAAGGACACCGGCATCGTTCTCGACGGTCTTTACAACGAGTTTCCCTCGGGCCGTTGGGTGATCCTCACAGGCGAGCGCACTGACATCCCGAACGTCACCGGCGTCAAGGGCACCGAGTTGCTGATGGTGTCGGGTCTGCGGCAGGTCGATCCGGTCGTAGCAGGCGAGAAGATTCACACAGCGCTCTTGCTCGCGACGCCAACTGCATACGCCTACAAACGTGAGACTTTGAAGATCTACGGCAACGTAGTGAAAGCAACGCACGGCGAGACGACAAATGAAACTTTGGGTAACGGCGACGGCAGCCAGGCATTGCAGAGTTTTGTTCTGAAGCAACCGCCGTTGACTTTTGTTCCCGCTCCGAGTGCGTCCGGCATTGAAAGCACGCTCAAGATTCATGTGAACAACGTCGAGTGGCACGAGGCCGAGGCAATGTTTGAGCTTGGCCCACGCGACCGGAAGTTCACCACCAAAACAGCGGACGACGACAAAGTCACTGTCACTTTCGGCAACGGCAAACAAGGCTCACGCTTGCCCACGGGCGTTTTGAATGTGACCTCGACTTACCGGCGCGGCATCGGCAAACCCGGTAACGTCAGACCCGAACAGGTCAGCTTGTTGCAAACCAAACCGCTCGGCGTCAAAAGCGTTATCAATCCACTGCGTGCCTCGGGCGGCGCCGATAAGGAAGACGCCGACCTCATTCGCGAGAACGCTCCCCTGGCGGTGATGGCGCTCGACCGGCTCGTTTCACTTGCAGACTACTCAGACTTTACACGTAACTTCGCGGGCATCGGCAAGGTCAGTGGGCGCAGGTTGAGCGACGGCACGCGCCAGTTCATTCATCTGACGATCGCGGGAATCGACGACGCTCCGATCGATCCGGTCTCTGATCTTTATCGAAACCTATCGGAAGCGCTGGAAAAACTCGGAGACGTCAGCGTTGAAGTCCGGATCGAATCGCGCGAACTGATCGTGCTCGTTCTAAGCGCAAACATTCGCTTGCAACCGGACTACTTGTGGGAACCCGTTGCCACTGAAGTGCGCGCGCGTTTGTTTGCGAAGTTTGGTTTCCGCAAACGCGCACTGGGCCAGCCGGCGCTGCTTTGCGAAATCATCGCCTGTATTCAGAACGTCGAAGGTGTTGGTTACGTCGATGTGGACGCGTTTGGCGGCGTGCCTGAAAAAGTGACTGACCAGGACGGAACTCGACGGCTGCTCACACTCGACGAAATCTCGGAAACCGTTAACCAGATCGTGAGTGCCTCGACGCAGACAAAAACTTCGACACCCGCGCCGGCTGTAGTCCCGGGCGTCGCAAAGATTGAGAGCGGGACGTTGATCGCAGCGCAGTTGGCAATCTTCACACCAACCGTTCCGGACACGATCGTGCTCAATCAAATCAAATGAAGGTTGCGTGAGCTATGAACGCAGAGATGACTGACCCTCGAATCGATCGCTTGTATGAACTGATGCCCGACATCTACCGGATGCGGGATGCGGAACAGAGATATCCGCTGCGTGCGCTGCTCCGCGTCATCGCGGAACAGGTCAATCTCGTCGAAGATGACATCGCCCAGCTTTACGACAACTGGTTTATCGAGACCGCCGAAGACTGGGCTGTTCCCTACATCGCCGACTTGCTCGGCTATCGTCCAGTGCTTGGTCTCGGCGATCCGAGTCGCACCAATCTCGAGCTTACGCGCGTGCTGGTGCCGCGGCGCGAAGTGGCGAACACGATTCGTTATCGCAGGCGCAAGGGAACCGCAGCGTTACTTGAGTTGCTCGCGCAGGACGTAGCGGGTCTGCCCGCGCGCGTTGTTGAGTTTTTCAAACTGCTCGGCTGGAACCAAAACCTGAACCATCCGCATTATGAGCGCGCGCACACGGCGAACATCCGCAACCAGGAGGCGCTCGATTTAATCGGTGGTCCATTCGATCACCTTGCGCACACCGTCGATGTGCGTCGTGTCAACTCGCAGCGCAGCGTGGGCAAGTACAACATTCCTTCAATCGGGGTTTTTATCTGGTGGTTGAAAGCGTACCCGGTGACGTGGACGCGCGCGTATTGCGCTGAGAACGCTGGTCCACACTGTTTCACCTTCAGCGTGCTGGGCCAGGATGCGCCGCTGTTCTGCAAAGTCGAACCGGAACTCGATCCTTCGCACATCGCGGAAGAGATGAACGTGCCCGCGCCGATTCGCCGCCTCGCGTTTGAGTTGAGACCGGAACAGTTTTACGGGCGCGATCGAAGTTTTGCGATCTGGGCTCCGGGCTGGAACGGGAATGACGATCCGCTGGAACCGGTACCGTTGGAATCGATAATTCCCGCTGATTTGACGGGTTGGCACTATCTTCCGCCGAAAGGCTACATCGCAGTCGATCCGGTGCTCGGCCGTTTCGCTTTTTCGCCGAGTCAGCTTCCGCGAAAAGGCGTGAAGGTTAGTTACCACTACGGTTTCAGCGCCGACATTGGCGGGGGTGAGTACTCGCGTCCAATCTTTGATCCCGCGCCTGAAATCAACTTTGTCAAAGCGAATGAAGAGTCGCCTGAAGAACGGCAGGTCGTCGCGCCGGTTTTTTATCGGGTCGGCAAGCGTGAGGGGTTGTTTCCCTCAATCGGAGCTGCGCTGGCGCAATGGCAAAAGGATGATCCGCAGGATGCAGTGATCGAGTTGACGGAGAGTGGTGTTTACGTTGAACCGATCAGCGTTACTCTGAAGAAAGATCGAACGCTGCAGTTGCGTGCGGCGAATCGAGCGCGGCCGGTGTTACGTTTGATCGACTGGCAAACCGATTCTCCCGACGCGCTCTCGGTCACGATGGACCAAGGTAGCCGTTTCACCATTGATGGACTGCTCCTCGTTGGCCGTCCGCTGCGAGTGACTGGTCCATATCGAAACGGAGAACCGATCGTTCCGCTGTGTGGATCGAGTGTTGTGATTCGCCATTGCACGTTCGTGCCCGGCTGGGGAATCGATAGTCACTGCCAGCCTTACCGTCCGGCAGAGCCGAGTCTCGAGCTTTATCACGTTCGCGCGAACGTGCGGATCGAACACAGCATTCTCGGTTCGATTCAAGTGCACGAAGACGAGGTCCACATCGATCCGATTCCGCTGCACATCGCCGACAGCATTGTTGATTCGACACAAGCGCAAAAAGAAGCGATAGGCGCGCCCGGGAAGGCCGGCGCGCACGTCGTGCTCACAATCCTGCGCACGACTGTATTCGGCATCGTCGACATCCACGCGATCGAGCTCGCGGAGAACTGCATCTTCATGGATTGCCTCGACGTCGCTCGCCGTCAGCTTGGCTGCGTCAGGTTTTCTTACGTGCAACAGCATTGCCGCACGCCGCGCAGATATCGCTGTCAGCCTGATCTTGTTACGCAAGCGATAAAAGACACTGTCGCTGATCCAGCGAAGCAAGCCGCTCTGATCGCCTCGGAACTCATCCGCGTGCGGCCGCAGTTTACGAGTGTTCGTTACGGCAAGCCCGAGTATGCGCAACTGGTGCACACCTGCGCGAAAGAAATCAGGAAGGGCGCCGACGACGAATCAGAGATGGGCGCATTTCACGATTTATATCGTGCGCAACGCGAGGCGAATTTGCTCCAGCGTCTGGAAGAGTTTGTTCCTGCAGGCATGGATGTGGGTCTGCTTTACGCCGATTAATAACTCCTTAAAGAAGGAAAGAAAGCCATGAAATCTGACATCACACGCGATACATTTCACCCCTCGAAACACTTCAGCCGCGTCATCAGCCAGCAAGGCCGGGTCATGCTCGACGCAGACAACAACGAGCAGACTTCAATTCTGCTTCACTACCTGCGTACGCTGGCGATGGATCTCATTGGTCCCTACGCTGCTCCGGTAATGCGGCCGGGGTTCGGTCTGTTGTCAGAAAATGACGATATCTTTATCTTGCCGGGCCGTTATTACGTCAGTGGCATTCTGGTCCAGAACAATGCTCGCGTTGCTTACGGCGAGCAACCTTACTTTGTGGTGCCCTCTGACGATGCGTTCGCGAAATCAATCGCGTCAAAAGCCAACGCGAATTACTGGGTCTACCTCGACGTGTGGGAACGGCTCGTTACTTCGGTCGAAGACGATAGTATTCGCGAGTCGGCGTTGGGTGGGCCTGATACGTGTTCGCGTGCGCAGGTTGCATGGCAAGTGAAGGCGCTCGACGTTGCGACAAACGCGCAAAACACGAAAGCGGCAGAACGGCTCGAATGGTTGGAAAAGCGGAAGAAGACTCTGGAAGATCAGCTCGCAGCGGCGACAACGCCCGAAGTCGAAGAAATCATCAATGCAAAACTCGAGCGCGTTAACAAACAGATCGATCTAGTTAAGAAGCTTCAGACGCGGCTTCAGAACAACGCGCCTTTTGGCAAGGATGATTGTGCGTTGCCGATCGATCAGTTGCTGCCGCGCAGCGATGCCTTTATGGCCGCGCGTTTGAATCCCGGGCTGCAACTCGTCGACGCGTGTATAACTTCGCCTGATTCCAAATATCGCGGTGCGGAAAACCAGCTCTATCGAGTTGAGATTCATCGCGGTGGCGTTGCCGGCGAAGCCACTATCAAATGGTCTCGCGAGAATGGCAGCGTTGCGAGCACGTGGATCGGAACAACCGAATACGAGCTGCACGTGACTAACGCGCGCGGCTTCTCGGCCGGCAACTGGGTTGAGTTGATGGATGATGCGACAGAGTTTCAGGGACGTCCCGGGACTCTCGCGCGCTTGAGCAAGGTGCAGGGTGGCACGCTTACAGTTGATAAAGACAGCGTAGATCAAGCGTTGCTGGCGTGGTCCAGCGAAGCGAGGAACCCGCGCATTCGTCGTTGGGATCATTTTCAAACGGAAGATACGGTGCTCGACGATGATGGCAGTATTTTGATCGTCGAGACACCGCCGGGTACGTCTGATGACGACGCCACGTGGATCGATTTGGAAGACGGAATACAGATTCAGTTCAGTGAAGGCGGTGAATATCGCACGGGCGACTACTGGTTGATTCCCGCGCGTGTGGCGACAGGGAGTATTGAGTGGCCGCCGGCGGAAAATGGAATGACGAAGCAGTTGGCTCCGCGCGGCGTGCTTCATCATTTTGCGCCGCTCGCCTTTGCGACCTGGGCCAATGGTAACGTTACCTTTACAGGTTGTGACTGCACGTTCGCGCCGTTGAGCACCTGTTTCAAGGCGACGGATTTGCCGGCGGATTTCGAGGACGTAGCTCCCGGTCCCGCAGCGCGCCCCGGCACCCGCGAGCGCCGCCCGCGCGCGGCCACCAAGCGCCGTCGCACCACACGCAACCCGGAAAATTAGGACGCGAAAACACACGCGCCCGTTGACGTAAGGAGTGTTGGTTGACCTGACTAATTAAGCCGCATTCTTAAACCGCAGCTTAGCCCGCACTCCCAGCGACGCCAATACACGCAACATTAGATCAGTTGAGATGTCGTGAGTATTGCGGTTCAAGATCGCGGTCACACGAGTGCGGGAGGTGTGGGAGAGTCGTGCCACGTCCGAATGGGTCAATTGTTTCTTCTTAACAACCTCAATAATCTTGTCGTTCAAGTTGCTGCGAAATTCAATTTCCATACCTTCAGCGGGAGCTAGACCGAGAACTTTCGCCAGTTCTCTCGCATCACGGGCGACGACTGGTTTAACTTTCTTCATGGAGAATCTCCTTGAGTCTCTTTTGCGCCAAGGCTACTTCATGCGGGGGTGTCTTTTGAGTCTTCTTGTGAAAGGCGTGGAAAATCAATACTGAGTCAGCCAGCCTGGTGTAATAGAAAACTCGGTACGCGCCCGAGTGGTCTTTGATGCGCAATTCCTCAACGCCGCGTGCAACCGACGGCATCGGTCGCGACAAAGGCATCGAAAGCTTGTGGCCCTTTTTGCAAATCAAAGATAACTTTGCCGAATTCCCTTCGTACGTCTTCTAGGAAGTCTCGTCTGGCATCCCTTTGCTTTGGGATGAAATACGGCAGGCTTCACGCTCGGGCAGTGTCTCAGATATGGGACACTTTGTCCAGAAATTACCTCAACGGTTTACGAGCCCGGCAGCGTCATAGCTGCCGCTGTTTAGAAAGTGCTTGGCAATACAAAGTACTTGTGATATGTAATGTCGCGTGAGCTTTGCTGAGCCGATGGCTGTGACGCTGGGAGCGGTGGTGGCGCTGGGGTGGGCTTATGCTTGTTTGAGATTTGCCGCTCACCTGAAGCGGAAGGCGCGATTGCGCACCGGTTATACGCGCAAGTTGTTCCACCTGCTGATTTTTACTTCAGCGGTTTTGGTTCAGAGTTTTGGCGGGTTCTGGGCCGTTTGCGTGTTTGGGTCGATGGTCTCGCTGGTGGTCGGCGTGGCTGTGTTCCGCGGACCGGGCGACCGCTTGTACGAGGCCATCGCCCGCAAACAGGATCGTCCTCATCGTACTTACTACGTCGTCATCCCTTATTTCGCCACGCTGATCGGAGGGATGACGAGCAACCTCTTCTTTGGTCCACTCGCAGTCGTTGGGTATCTCGTGGGCGGCCTTGGTGATGCCGCCGGTGAACCCGCGGGACTGAAGTGGGGCAGGCATCTTTACACCACTCCAACAAGCGCAACCAAAACATACGAAGGCTCGCTCGCCGTGCTGGCCGGATCGGCAGTGGCACTGTTAATTGCCGTCGCAATCCGTCCGGAACTATCGGTCGATCTTCGATCGGTGATTGTGCTTCCGGCGATCGCGATTGTCTGCACGCTGGTCGAGGCGTTTTCACCGCGTGGTTGGGACAACGTGCCGATGCAGATTGTTCCGACTGTTCTTGCAGCAATTCTTTTGTCGAAATAAGACCATGCAACAAATACTGAAATCTGCCGACGTGAAGCGATTCATTGTGGTGTCGATGCTGCTGTTCTGGTGTGTGTGCATGATTGCTGTGCGCACTGATCGAACAGGCTCGGGTTACTACCGCTTTCTGATCTTCAATCTCTTTCTCGCCTGTATACCTCTGGGTCTGAGCACGGCATTGCGGGTTGCGAGTCATTGGCGATTCCATTGGACCATCCAGTTGCCGCTCTTTAGTTTGTGGTTACTGTTTCTGCCGAACGGCCCTTACATTCTCACGGACCTACTTCACTTGACCTGGGCGTCTCACGCTCCCGCATGGTACGACTTGGCGCTCTTGCTATCGTGTGCCGGCACAGGGCTGTTGCTTGGATACTTGTCGCTCATGGACGTGCAGGGAATTGTCGCCCGCAGCTTTGGCGCAGTTAGCGGTTGGATCTTTGCGCTCGTATCGTTGGTGCTGAGTGGATTCGCGATTTATCTCGGCAGGTTCCTGCGCTGGAACAGTTGGGACGTTTTGTTCACTCCGACACTGGTGTTTGGAATATTGGACGGTTTGCTACATCCGTGGGCGCATGTCCGACCGCTGGCGGTGACATTAATTTTCGGCGTTATTCTGACGCTCGGATACATCAGTTTGCGAGTCTTACTGGCCCAGCCGGAGCGTTCGTGAAAGAGCTCACTCTGGTTCTGCCCGGACCTCCTTCGTGACATTCGTGTTGTCGAGCACGAACGGCTGTTTCGCCTCAAGGCAAGCATTTAACAGAAGCCGGAGCCGGTGTTTGGTCTTGAGCATGTCCGAATTGATGCGAACGTGAGTGTGGAAAAACCGTTCGCGGTAGAACGACGATTTTCCAGTGCCTTGAATGCCAATGAAGATGACGGCTTCCATCGCTTGAGCTTACATAAAAAAGATACGCGAGCGGTACCGTCTCATTGAAGTCTTGAAGTCTTGAAGTCTTGAAGCGTTGAAGTCTTGAAGTCTTGAAGTCTTGAAGCCTTGAAGTCTTGAAGTCTTGAAGTCTTGAAGCTTGAAGCCTTGGAGTCTTGAAGCCTTGAAGTCTTGAAGTCTTGAAACCTTGAAGCGGCTTTGCCCCAGAACCCTTTTTACTGCGGCTCTGCCGCCGGATGTGAGGCGAGGCTCTGCCTCGCCGGAAGTCAGAAAGTGAACCCTTGGGCTTTGCCCCTGGTTCGGGCTTTGCCCCCAATACTTCTAGGCCACAGGCCGTACCAGGGGCCTAGCCCAATGCGTTTTCCAAAGGCGTACGGCGAGGCGAAGCCTCGCCTCACATCCGGCGGCAGAGCCACGGAGAGTCTCGCCTCACATCCGGCGGCAGAGCCGAACATACGGAGAGTCTCACCTCACATCCGGCGGCAGAGCCGAACATGCGGAGAGTCTCACCTCACATCCGGCGGCAGAGCCGAGCAGACGGAAAGTCTCGCCTCACATCCGGCGGCAGAGCCGAAAACGGAGGGTTTTCTGGCAAACCGACTTGAAGCCAATCTTGCCCCAGCCGTTCTACAATGAGCCGAGGTTCTTCTCAAGAGCATGAATTATTCAGTGGAACAGATCATCGCCCTCGCGCCGGATGCCGCTTCGGCCAAAGCCGGACGAAGCCTGGCGACACCAGGCAAGTGGCAAAACGTCGGACAGGATGAGCGGGCGCTGTGGGGTGAGTGCCAGGGCAGCGGCGCGAAGCCTTACCAGACGGTGATCGATTTAAATGAGTCCGCTTTCAAGTGCAGTTGTCCGAGCCGGAAGTTTCCCTGTAAGCACGCGCTCGGTCTGTTTCTGCTGATCGCTAATCAATCCGGCAAGACTGTAACAACACCTCCGGACTGGGCCGCTGAGTGGTTGACGAAACGCGATCAGCAAGCGCAACGCAAAAGCGAAGCAGCGCAGAAGGCGGCTGAAGAACCGGACGAAGCAACGCTCGCACGAAGAGCTGCGCAAAAAGCAAAGCGTTCGCTCGATCGCGGGGCCAAAGTCGTAGCTGGTCTGAAGGAGTTGGAACTTTGGTTGCGCGATCTGTTGCGTCACGGTCTGGCCGCGGCACAAACACGGCCCATCGATTACTGGGAACAGATGGCCGCGCGCTTGATCGACGCGCAAGCTCCCGG
>DASUPR010000370.1:0-2383 GCA_036281015.1 Pyrinomonadaceae bacterium | reverse complement strand
AACGCCTTTCCACGTTTACACTTCGCTCGTGGTCGTCAGTTGTCCCTGCAACCACTGCCGCGCTTCGTCCACCGAACGCGAATTACGGATCAGCGTGACGATGTAATCGAGCGCGTCAATCGCTTTCGTGAGTCCTTCGAGAATGTGTGCTCTCGCTTTTGCTTTGCGCAGCTCGTATTCGGTGCGCTTGCGCACCACCTCGCGGCGAAACTCGATAAACGCCTCGAGCATCTGCTTGAGGTTGAGCACGCGTGGCTGGCCATTGACGATGGCGAGATTGATCACGCCGAAAGACGATTGCATCGGCGTGAGTTTGTAGAGCTTGTTGAGTACCACCTGCGGCACCGCGTCGCGTTTCAACTCCACGACGATGCGCATGCCGGTGCGATCGGATTCGTCGCGCAGATCCGAGATACCTTCCAGCTTCTTCTCGTTGACGAGTTCGGCAATGCGTTCGAGCAAACGCGCTTTGTTTACCTGGAAGGGTATTTCAGTGATCACGACCGCGTCGCGTTCCTGCTGACCGCGTCCGATCCGATCGATGCCGGCACGCGCGCGCAACTGCAAAACGCCGCGGCCTTCGACGTACGACTTTCTGATCTCTTCACGTCCGTAAATGAATCCGCCGGTTGGAAAATCCGGACCCGTGACGATCTTGGTCAGGTCTTCGACTTTCAACTCCGGATCTTTCAAAAGCGCGAGTGTCGCGTCGACGACCTCCGTCAGATTGTGTGGCGGAATTTTCGTTGCCATGCCGACCGCGATGCCGTCAGAACCGTTGATGAGCAGGTTCGGCACGCGCGCCGGTAAAACTGTCGGTTCGCTTAGCGACTCGTCGTAGTTTGGTTGAAAAACAACTGTTTCTTTTTCGATGTCCGCGAGGAGTTCGTTGGCGAGGCGCGCCATGCGAATCTCGGTGTAACGCATCGCGGCAGCAGCATCACCATCGACTGAACCGAAGTTTCCCTGACCGTCGATGAGCGGATAACGCATCGAGAAGTCCTGGGCCAGACGCACGATCGTGTCGTACACAGGCATGTCGCCGTGCGGGTGATACTTACCGATCACATCGCCGACGATACGCGCACTCTTCTTGTATGCCTTGTTGTAAGTATTCCCGAGTTCGTGCATCGCCCAGAGCACGCGCCGGTGCACGGGCTTTAGGCCATCGCGGATGTCGGGAAGAGCGCGGCCAATGATCACCGACATGGCGTAGTCGAGATACGACCGCCGCATCTCGTCTTCGATATTTATGTGATTGCGGTCAGAAGTTGTTTCCATCTAATACCCTTTCCAGTACAATCCCGCGAGTCTTTTTGGACGCTCGATTTTTGAGGTAGAAGAACAAGGATGGTTCATTATTAAAGAGCCCATATTTTAACGTTTTTCCAGCACTTTGGCGAGTACTCCCACCATGGCCGAAGAGAGGAATTCGAAGCGAATTCGCGAGCGGCTCGCACTGCAGTTACCCGTGCGGATTCAATGCCGGGAAACACCTGATTTCGAGTGGACAGAGATGACCAGATTGATAAACGTGACGCCGTTTGGCGCGGCGTTCACGTTGTCGCGGCCCACGGAAAGAGGCCGGCTGTTGCACATGACGATCCCGATGCCACGGCAACTGCGCGTGTTTGATCACATTGAAGATCAATATAGGATTTGGGCTATCGTGCGGCACCTCAAGAGCAAGACCACTGACAAGGGACCGGGATTTGAAGTTGGCGTCGCCTTCATCGGCAAGCGCCCGCCGGCGAGTTATGAAACTCAACCGTGGAAGCGGTATGAAATTTCGCTTGGCGTCGACGAAGCGCTCGCGTCTGTTGACGAGCGTCGCGTTCCGGTTTCCGCGGACCAGCAGGAACACACCCGGCATCGCATGGCTGTCGACATGCTCGTGGAAATGATCGATCCGAATGGCGCGGTGGTGCAGAGTGAACAGACGGTCACCGAGGAGATCAGTGCGCAAGCCGCAACGCTTTTCACGACACTCGAGATTCCGGTTGGGCGATTTATTCGAATGACGAGCGAGCAATACCGCACGACGGCCCACGCAGCCATCCGCTCGCGCACGACGGGCGCCGACGGCATCCCGCGAATTCACGTCGAGTTCGTAGATAAGCAGTGGCCGTTGTAGACTGCCTAAAGGGAATCCCACCAACGAAGTTGGTGGTGCTTCAGACTTGACCTACAAGTCACCTTCGGGGTCGAGAGAATCCCACCAACGAAGTTGGTGGATTTTTCACTTTGAGCCTGCAAAGGCGGGCTATGAACGATCCACCCAACTTCGTTGGTGGGATTGCGCTTCTGGTTAGTAGTCCGGTTAGGTGAGGTCTGAAGAGACCACCCACTGAAGTGGGTTGGATTAGAGATCGATTTCCGTTTT
>DASUPR010000369.1:0-23770 GCA_036281015.1 Pyrinomonadaceae bacterium | reverse complement strand
AAGGGATGCTGCTCCCACATCCACCGGAAACGGTTGATAGCGCCGCGGTGAGTGTTGAGTACGCCTTTCGGCTGACCGGTCGATCCGGAGGTGTAGATCACATAGCACAGATTATCTGCCGAAGTTTCGATCCGGGGTGACGCTTCGCTAAACGCGGCGATCTGGTTCCAGTCCATGTCCTGCGTTAAGACAAGCACTGGCTGCGCGTCTGCGATCATGAACGAGAGACGCTCGCGTGGATAACTCGGATCGAGCGGCAGGTAAGCACCGCCGGCTTTGAGCACGCCCAAAAGTGCGACGATAGCGTCTAACGATCGGTCCATGCTGATTCCGACGATGCTCTCCGCGCCCACGCCCGCGTCCTTTAAATAGTTCGCCAGTTGATTCGCCCGCGATTTGAGTTGTTGATAACTCAGTTCTTGATCTTCATACACGAGCGCTATCGCGTTAGGAGTCAGGTCTGCCTGGACATCGAAGAGTTCCGGAATCGTTGTGAGCTCCAGGTCCGCGTTACTCGTTTCATTCCACTCGAAGAGCATCGTGCGTTGCTCACCGGTGGAGAGCAGCGAGTCCGCGTGGTGCTGGCTGAACGGATCGGTAATGAGGCGTCGCAGTGCCTCGCGATAGTAAGCGTTGATAGCTTCGATCTGTTGCGGGTGAAACTGGCTGGCATCAAAGTCGAGTTGAAGTTTCAGAGCGTTCTCGTCTGATGCCGCCGCTCGGTCGAGTGAGAACGTTGCCTGAAGTGGAAAATGCGTGTAGTTGAAGCTGTGAGTGCCTTCCACCAGCTTGAGCGGACTGACGCGTGACATCGCGTGCAGGTTGTGGAAGTCGATGAAGTAAAACATGTTCTCGAACAGCGGTGAGCCGCCGAACTCGTGCTGTAGCGCGGCGAGCGGAAAACGCCGCTGCGGCAACAACGACAACACTGCGGCAAACACTTCTTGCGCCAGTTCGATCCAGCTTCCGCGCGACAACTGCAAGCGGAACGGCATCGTGTTGAGGTATAGACCAAGCACCTGCTCGCCACCCGGTTCTTCCAGGCGCCCATCCACTACCAGACCAGCGCTGATGTCCTTCTGTCCGGTAAGCAGATTGATGACCTTTACGTGCGCGGTCAGCAGCAGGTATTGAAGTGGAATAGCTTCCGAGCGAACGAGTTGCTGCAATCCCGCGAGTATTTCATCAGGCACCTCGAAGACGAGCGACTCTATCTCCAGCTCAGGTTTCAGTTGCGAAGGAATGGGCCAGCGCGGCAAACGCGCGAGAGTGTTGCCCTCCAACATCTGCGTTAAAGACTTCCTGACACCCTCGTCCTTGAGAATGGTGAGCTCGCGGTTTACGTAGTCTCTGAAGGTTACCGACAACGGAGGTTCATGGCCGCCGAGCTTGCCGCCGTTCAGCAGAGTGGCATAGCCGGCGCTGATCTCGGTGATCATCACCGCGACTGCCCAGCCATCGATAACCGGATGAAAGTCTGTGAGGGTCCATTGAAACTCGTCATCCTTGAGACGATGAAGCTTGATCCGGATTAGAGGCGGCTTCGCGGGATCGAAGTAGTTCCTCAACTCAGATTCCACATACTCGTCAATCACCGCGATCTGCCGCTCTTCTGGTAACTCGCGCAGATCTTCTGCTTCGACCGGCAGGTGCGCCGACTTATGGACCAACTGAAGCGGTTCACTGTATCTGCCGAAATCGAACGACGTGCGCAGGACAGGCTGGCGATCCACGATGTGCTGCGTCGCCTGCTGCATGGCTTCGACGTCGAAAGGTCCTTGGACCCGCAGGCTGTTCACGTTGTGATAGACCGACGCTTCGGGAGTGAGTGTCATGTGATAGAGCATGCCGCTTTGCAGCATGGTCAGCGGATACGCATCTTCGATCTCGGGCGGCAGCTTGTCGCGATCCGCCGCGGAGATCAGACTGAAAGGCTGCGTGTGAAACTCGGAAGAACGATCGAGGTTCTTCTGTGCCAGCGCCTGAGACAGCTCATTGATTGTCGGATAACGGAAAAGATCGGGTAATTGAAAGTGCTGTAGCCCGCGTGCCCTCGCGCCGCCCAATACTTGAATGCCGCGGATGGAATCGCCGCCCAGCGCGAAGAAGTTGTCGTGAATGCCAACCGGGTAAACGCCGAGCGCCTTGCTCCAGATGGCCGACATCAATTCCTCCGTGGGCGTTCGTGGAGGAACATAAAGTTCATGTAGTTCCGGCCGAGCGTTTCCGGGAACCGGCAGGGATTTCCGATCGATCTTTCCACTCGCCGTTAGCGGAAATGACTCCAGCCAAACAGTCGCGGACGGAATCATGTATTCGGGCAGATTCTCTTTGAGATAGCCGCGCAGTGAATCGTGCGCTGCTTCTTCGCCGATGAGATACGCAACCAGCCGCTTTTCTCCGGCGTTGTCCTCACACATCGAAACCAGGGCTTCTCTGATGGCGGGATGACGGCGCAGCACCGACTCTATTTCGCCCAACTCAATGCGGAATCCTCGCACCTTGACCTGGTGGTCCATACGACCGACATACTCAACATCGCCATCAGGCAATGTGCGCGCGACGTCGCCACTGCGATAGAGACGTGCGCCGGGTTCCGCTGCAAACGGATCGGGAATGAATCGTTCCGCAGTCAGCCGAGGACGGTTGAGATAACCACGTCCAACACCGTCTCCACCGACGTACATTTCACCCGTTACACCCACGGGCACGGACTGCAGGTAGTGGTCTAAGATGTTCAGGCTCAGATCGGGTATTGGCTCACCAATCATGCTGCCCTTGCCGGAATTAATATCCGTTGCTGTTAAAGCTCGGTAAGTGACGTGTACGGTCGTTTCGCTGATGCCGTACATGTTTACGAGTTGAGGACGAGTGTCTCCGTGACGTTCGATCCACGGTTGCAGCATTTGCAGGTCAAGAGCCTCGCCGCCAAAAATCACCAGACGAAGAGCGAGATCGTTGACGCCGGTACGCGACTCTTCCGTTTGTATCAATTGACGAAACGCCGATGGAGTCTGGTTCAGGACGGTGACTTGTTCGCCGCGCAGAATCTCGTAGAAAGCTTCGGGCGAACGGCTTACCCAGTAAGGCACGACTACGAGACGCCCGCCGTACAACAATGCTCCCCAAAGCTCCCAGACGGAGAAGTCGAAAGCGTATGAGTGGAAGAACGTCCAAACGTCGCGGTCGTTGAAGTGAAACCAGTGGTCGGTAGCCGTAAACAAGCGCGTGACGTTCGCGTGAGTCACCATCACGCCTTTCGGTTGGCCCGTCGAACCCGACGTATAAACGATGTAGGCAAGATTATCGCTGTCGATATGACTTTCCGGCGCCTCGACTGGAAAGCGAACTATCAAATCCCAATCAAGGTCCAGGCAAACTACCTTCCCGTCATATTTAGGCAACGCGTGCAGCAAAGCGTCTTGCGTCAGCAGCAACGGCGCCTGTGCATCCTCAAGCATGAACGCCAACCGTTCGCGCGGGTAACTCGGATCGAGCGGGAGATATGCGCCGCCCGCTTTGAGGACGCCCAACAGCGCGACCACCATTTGTATCGATCGATCCATGCAGAGGCCGACGAGTGTTTCAGCTCCCACGCCCACGCTGCGCAGGTAGTGAGCGAGTTGATTTGATTGTTCGTCGAGTTCCGCGTAGGTCAGACGTTGATCTTCATGGACAAGAGCGATCGCTTTCGGCGTGCGTGCTGCCTGCGCTGCGAAGAGCTGATGGATGAGAGCATGCTCACTTTTCTTTTTGATTGGCGACGAGACTTCGCCGGCCGTTAGCAACGGCAGCATGAGCACAGACTTATCTGCGTCCGCAACGATGCTCTCGAGCAACGTCCGAAAATGATGTTGCCAACGCTCGATCGTTTGCGCGTCGAACAGGTCAGTGTTGTATTCCCAATCGAGCAACAGTTCGCCGGGCGTCTGCGAGACGTTGAGATTGAGGTCAAACTTGGCGACTGGCGGCAGATTTGAAGTAACAGAAACGTCGAGATCCGGGATGGCCGCGGTTTCATCGAGCTTCGTATCCATGTTGAAGATCACGGAGACGAGTGGCGGCCGGCTCGGATCGCGCTGAAGCTTCAGTTCCCGGATCAGTTTTCCAAATGGATAGATTTGATGTTCGTAAGCATCGAAGACGGTCTTCTTTACACTTGCGACGTAAGTCTTGAACGACGGATTTCCGGTTAGCCGGCTGCGTAAAGACAGAAGGTTCGTGCAATAACCGACGAGGCTGTTGTCGCCGGCGTGTGGTTGGCCGGCAGCAGAAATTCCGACGACGAGATCGTCCTGGCCGGATAAACGGTGCAAGAGCAGTTGGAACGCCGCCAGCAAGGTTACGAAGAGCGTGCTGCCTTGCTTCGCACTCGCAGTGCGTAGTTGTTTCAGCAGTGAACTGTCCAGCACGGCACGTTGACGCGCACCGGCGTACGTCTGCAATGGCGGGCGACGACGATCGGCAGGCAATTCGAGTGGTGAGACCGCCTCGGAGAATTGCTCCAGCCAATACTTCTGCGCGGCCTGCATTTCCGGACTCTGCTGTTCGCGTAGTTGCAGCTCGACGTATTCGCCGTAACCCATAACAGGCGGCAGCGGGTTGTCTTTGCCCTGACACTCGGCTGTGTAAAGAACACCGATGTCGTGAAGCAACACGCCGTTGGACCAGCCGTCAGTCACGATGTGGTGCAAGGTCAGGACAAGCTGGTGGTATTCGTCTTCGAGTTTAGCGAGACCGAAATGGACCAACGGTCCGCGTTCCAGGTCGAAAACACGGTGCACTTGCGTTGCCAGCCATTCAGTCACCTTCGATTCCCGCGTCGCTGGGTTTTCGTTTGAGAAATCCGTTATCGGGAGATCGAGGGGAATACTTGGCGCGATCCGCTGATACTCTCCGTCGTTACTCAACGTGATCCGCAAAGCTTCATGACGGGCGATCAGCTTCTTGATGGCGCGTTGCATCGCAGGCAGGTGGAATGGACCACGCAAGTGCATTGTCACGGACTCGTTGTAGGCCCGCGAAGCTTCGTCGCCCATGCGCGTGAGAAGCCAGAGTTCTTTTTGGGCGATGGTGGTTGGGAGCCGGCGCGGTTCCGATGTGGGCTCCGGTTCGGGAATAAACCCTCCCGCACGCATCTCCGCAGCCGATTCCTTAACGGCGGAGATTATCCTGTCGATGTCTGCATCAGTGTGCGCCGTCGACAGGAAGCAGTTTCGCCCTTCCCACGTGTACACACCTTTCTCCAGCAGGTGGTAGAAGAAGAGATCGGCAAACTTGACGGCATCGGAAAAGACGAAGCGGAACAGGGAACCGAAATGCACGACGTGGATCGGGATCTTTTCCGTTTCGAAATGAGCGTTGAGTGTGCTGACAAGCTCCGCGGTCTTCGCGTTGAGTTGCTCTTGCAGTTGCGGTCCACTGTTCTTCAGGTGCATGAGGGCCGACGAGACCGCCGTCATCGTCACCGGATGCATGAAGTAAGTTCCCGCGACGTAGGTTCGTTCGGCGCGCGGAAACGATTTGTCACCATAACTCCATTGCCCGCCATCGATCGCATCGATGTAATTCGACTTACCAGCTACGATCGCGATTGGAACACCTGCTCCAACGCCTTTGCCGTACGTGACGATGTCGGCTTCGATGTCGAACAAACCCTGCACTCCGCGCGGATGCACGCGAAAGCCCGTGATTACTTCGTCGAAGATCAACGCCGTGCCTGAGTTGCGCGTTAGTTCTCTCAGTTCGCGCAGGAACTCGATCGGCTGCAGATCCGGCCGGCGACTCTGCACCGGTTCCACCAGTACTGCCGCCAACTCATTTGCGTGTTTAGCCAACACTTCGAGAGACTTCGGATCTCCATACTCGAGCACCAGAACGTCGTCCGCCGAACCGGCAGTTATGCCGGGAGCGATCGGCGCCATGCGCGTGCCGCCGTCGAGCGAAACTGATGGTCTAACCAGAACCTCGTCGAAGAAGCCGTGATAGGAGCCTTCAAAGAACGCGATCTTTGAACGGCCGGTGACAGTGCGTGCTAAACGCAATGCGATCATTACTGCTTCAGTGCCTGAGTTGCAGAAGGTGACTCGCTCAACTCCGGCCAGGTCGCGCACGAGTTCGGCCGCTTCGCGCACGGAATTGGAAATGAGGCCTATGCGGATACCGTCGTTGAAGTGGTTTCGCAAACCTTCGAGCGACGGTGGAGTGTGACCAAACAGCAGCGCGCCGTATCCCATTGCGATGTCGACGTACTCATT
This sequence comes from Pyrinomonadaceae bacterium, assembly GCA_036281015.1. GTDB lineage: Bacteria > Acidobacteriota > Blastocatellia > Pyrinomonadales > Pyrinomonadaceae > PSRF01. Next base: position 17,513 of record DASUPR010000369.1, on the reverse strand, counting down.
GCCGTCGATGTCCCAGATCCTTGCGCCATCGGCCCGCTCAGCGCACAAGGTGTAAAGCATCTCTTTCCAGAGCAGGCGGAATCCTGCCGAGGTTCTGCTGTCGGCCAATATCAAACGGCGTTCGTATGCCTGTTCTTTTGACTTGCGGGTACGTTTACAGAATCTTTCGATCAACTGGTCCAAGTGCTCTTGTTGGCGAACGCTTAATCCGCCGACAGACGCGGGTCTTGCCGGTTTGTAAGGGACATAGGCGTCGCTTTTGGGAGGCGCTTCATTTTTGGGGATGCCGGCGGCTGGGACTGCAGTCGCCATGTCGGAGAGCACCGGCGCTGCGATCTCGCGCGCCGCGGGCGCCTGCACTACAGTTGAGATCTCTTTTCCGTTTGCACGGCCGCCGCGCAAGACCTCTAGTTGCTCGGCCATGATGGCAAGCTGCTGAGCAATGATGCGCGCGAGCGGCGTGTCCTGAGTGGGCGCCTCTTGGTGTCCGTTTCCTGAATGCTGTTCGGAACTCATATTCACTACTCCTCTCGCAGGGGAGTTTGACGCTTCTACTGCGACTGCTACCTGAGGCTCTTCTGCCGGCATCTGGCTCGCTACGTAAGCGGCCAATCCGGTCAAGGTCGGGTTGTCTTCGATCAGCACTCGAAAAGGAATCTTCACACCAAGTGCGGTCTGGATCGTCTGGGTTGCCTGGATCATCGTGAGCGAATCGACGCCGAGCTCGAGCAGCGTTACATCTACTTCGACCTGATCGACAGTTATGCCGGCGATCCGCGCAAAGATATTCTTCAACTCTAGTAGGACTTTATCGATCATTGCTCAATGCCTTGAGTTGCAGGTCCATTAGGTGCAATTGGGTTGATACGATTTCAAAAGCAGCAGAGTCGGGAACCTGAGGTGCGAGGTTGGAAAGCTCAGGTGGATGGTCGGGAACGTGAGTCGCGGATCGTTGAGCAGCAGGAGTGACGACGCGATCGATCCAATAACGTTTTCGTTCAAATGGATACGTGGGCAGTGGCAGCCGCTGACGGCGCTCATGTGCATGAAAGCCGGACCAGTTAAGTTCAGCGCCTGCAAGCCACAATTTCGCCGCGGCATTAATTAACGACAGCAGATCGTCTTCAAGATTGTCTCCGGAGGCGATGATTGGTTGTTGCGTGCTGCCATCCGTATTCTGCCGCGCGAGGTTCGTCAGTGTGTGTCCCGGACCGACTTCCAGCAGGGCGCAATCAGGTTCTTTCAAGAGCTGCGTCACACCGTCGGCGAAGCGAACCGTGCTTCGCAAATGATCCGCCCAATAGTCCGGGCTTGTCGCTTGCTCCGCAGTTATCCAGTCACCCGTCACATTCGATATGTAAGGAACCGCCGGCTCTCGCAGCTCTATGTGGCGGAGGAATCGCCGAAGCGGCTCCAACACCGGCTCCATCATTTCTGAATGAAAAGCATGTGAGGTATGCAGGCGTTGACAGAGCAGTTCCTGTTTTTCCAACTGGTTTTGTAGCGTGGCGATCGCGTCTTCCGGACCTGATACGACACAACGCTGGGGCGCGTTGATCGCAGCGAGCGAGAGTTTCGCACTCATTAACGGGCGAACAATTTCTGCGGCGAGGGGTACTCCCAACATGGCTCCCGCCGGAGCTTCTTGCATGAGTCTTCCTCTCAGGGCGACCAGCTTGAGCGCGTCTTCAAGCGTAAACACACCGGAGAGACACGCCGCAACGTATTCGCCGATGCTGTGGCCCACCATTGCCCACGGTTTGATACCCCATTCCTGCCACAACTGCGCCAACGCGTACTCAACAACAAAGAGCGCTGGTTGGGCCAGCGAAGTTTGCTTTAACTTCTCGGCTGCTTCGGGTGTGTTGGCGCCCGCGTAAAGTACCTGACGAAGATCGACACCGAGATCCGGTTCCAGCAGTCGTGAGCAGAGATCAACCTGTTCTCTGAACGTGCGCTCGTGCGCATAGATCTGCTGGGCCATGTTCAGGCGTTGCGAACCCTGACCCGGAAACATAAACGCCACCAGGCGCGACTTCGGCTGTTGGCTCATCCGGCCAGGCCCGCGATCGTTGCTCTTTAACGCGTCGATTGCGTCCGTTAGATCCCTACAGACAAAAGCCTTTCGATGTTTGAAAGCCTTTCTGCCGGTCAGCAACGTGTAAGCAGCATCGGCAAGGTTGAGATCTGGATGACGTTTGAAGTGCTCCGCTAAATTATGCGTCGCAGTTTCCAGCGCTGCTTCTGTCTTTGCGGATAGAACGAGCAACTGCCATGGTCTCGACGCGGCGGCGGGAACTGGCGCAGGCGCTTCTTCGAGAATGATGTGCGCGTTGGTCCCGCCGATTCCGAAGGAGCTGACACCCGCGCGTCTCGGCCCCGGACCGGGCCACTCAGACAGTTTGTCGTTCACAAAAAAAGGAGTGCTCTCGAAATCTATCGCCGGATTGGGCCGCTTGAAATGCAGGCTTGGCGGAATCGACTTATGCTTCAACGACAAGACGGTTTTGATAATTCCCGTCACGCCGGCTGCGGAATCCAGATGGCCCAGATTGCTTTTGACCGAGCCAACGGCGCAAAAGCCTTTCTTGTCGGTTGTCGCGCGGAACGCCTTCGTCAGCGCTTGTATTTCGATCGGATCGCCAAGAGCGGTAGCCGTGCCATGTGCCTCAATGTAAGAGATTGTTTCGGCGTTCACTCCCGCATTTGCCAAAGCTTCGACGACGACCTTGGCCTGGCCCTCGACACTCGGCGCGGTGTAGCTCACCTTCATTGACCCATCGTTATTGATGGCCGAGCCTTTGATGACGGCCTCGATGTGATCGCCGTCTGCGAGTGCATCTGCGAGACGTTTCAATACGACGATTCCAACGCCGCTGCCGAACAGCGTTCCCTGTCCATCGGCATCGAACGCTCGACAATGACCATCAGGCGAATAAACTCCGCCTTCAACCGTGTAATACCCATCCTGCAGGATCGTTTGAACATTACTCGCGCCCGCCAGCGCGATATCACACTCTTCGAGCAAAAGGCCCTGACATGCGAGGTGAATGGCGATCAGCGAGGTTGAGCACGCGCTTTGGACCATCACACTCGGGCCTCTCAAGTTCAACTTGTATGAGGCTCGAGTCATCATGTAGTCCTTGTCACTGGCGAGGAGGATGGACAACTGTTCGAGTGGTCCAAAGTTCGGATTGTTGAAAAGATTGACGAGGAAGTAACTGTTTATTCCTGCTCCGGCGTAAACACCAATCAGGCCGTCGTACGAGTCGGAGCTATAGCCGGCGTTCTCCAGTGCCTCCCAGGCGGTTTCCAGAAAGAGTCGGTGTTGTGGATCGAGTAGCTCTGCTTCTCTGCGGGTAAAGCCAAAGAACGCCGGATCAAACTGATCCATGTCCTCCAGCACGACCGCGGCCTTTACAAATTGCGGGCTGGCCACCGCTGCGGGATCGACACCGCGCGCGAGCAGTTCCTCATCCGTGAAGAATGAGATCAGTTCGTCGCCGTTGCGAAGGTGCTCCCAAAACTCGTCGAGGTTTCGCGAGCGCGGATAACGGCCGGCCATTCCGATGACGGCTATTTCAGTTCCGTCGAAAGAGTCGCTCATGTTGATGAAGGATTACTAGTCAGACTTTGAGGCAGCGCTGGTTTTGAGTTGCTGAACTTTCTGCTTCCGTCTCTCGCCACGGCTTTGCTGTTCTTTGAAAGCCGGAGTCGCGTCTTGATCCTGTGTGAGAAGTTTGGCGAGAGCGCTTATCGTAGCGCCTTCGAAGATCATGGCCGGCGGAACCTCGACGTTGAACTCTTTGCGCAAACGTGAAAGCACTTGAATGGCAAAGAGTGAGCTTCCTCCCAACTCAAAGAAGCTGTCGTGAATTCCGACTTGTTCGATGCCGAGTACGTCTTGCCAGATCTGCGTGATCTTTCGTTCGGCGTCGTTCTGTGGAGGCACGTATGGATTGTGCTGCCTGATGTCGGCGGGAACTACTTTTGGTTTTTCCTTTGCTTTGATCGCGTTCAGCAGTTGTTCGCCGCTCGCCTTCGCGGCTTGCTCGAAAGTGAGCTGAAGGTCCTGCGGACAAACGATTACCTGCGGTTCGACGCGCGCATTGAGAATCCGATCGAACGCTTCCAAGCCCTCTGCCGGCGGAATGCGTCCCTGATAGATTTCGAGATCGTCGTTTGACCTGCCTCCTGCGCCGGCAACGGCGACACTTGCCGTGTGCGGCTGTTTTGGCTCAGCGTCTTTGCTGGCGATCTTCACGTCCGAAAGCGCGCGAATCTCGCTCGCCGGATCTCTAACCTGCTTTTGGCTGAAGCCTTCGATTTCGATTATTCCCCGGCCTTGTTCGTCCATCAGTCGCAGATCAAAATTGATTGTTTCACGGCTGGCACTCTCTTCCTCCTTGTACTGAGCGTAGCCGTAAACTTTGCGAGGCATGTCTTCCATGATGCGTAGCCGCTCGTAAGTGAACGGCAGGTATGGACCATCCGCCAGGTATTTCTTCGTGAGTCCGGTCATCCGGTCCAGCAGGGCGGGATGAAACTTCATGTGGTCGAAGTCGCTGGCGAAGGCTGCGGGAATTTCCAGCGGAATAAAGATCTCGTTATTACCGATGTACACGCGGCGCACACTTTGCCAGCGTGGTCCTAAATCGTCTTCACGATCCTCTTCGCCGAAAACGATCTCTCTTACGTTGCAGCGTTGTTTAAGACTTGCAAGATCGTATTCCTTCGGCAGCTCGCGTGGCCGGAGTTTGACTCGGCCTGTGGCATAGCTTCGGAGATTGGAAGCATCGCCGTTACTGTTGCCGTCAGGATGGCTACGGACTGTAAATTCAAACTCCTCGCCGTCCTGCTTCAGCTCCAGCCAGACCTCACGCTTCTCGCCGACTCCGACTCTCAGCATTGACAGGAAAAAGACGTTCTGAAACTCGACCACCCGATCCTTTGTGCGTTCGCCGAGTGCCGCACGGACCATTTCCAGGTAACCCAAACCGGGAATCACCGGATAGCCGGCAATGCGATGTTCGTCTACGGTCCAATGCCGTTCCGGAGCAAACTCTGTCAGAAAAACTTCACGGCCCTCTTCCGCAACGACGCGCCGATCCAGCAATGGATGATCGAGTTGCTTGTGCGTTTCCGTTCCGTTAACGGGAGTGCGAAACAGGTGTGCGGCCATGCCTACCTGTTCCCACGCGCTCCAGTTGATCGAAACTGTGTAGCAGCCGGTCCGCGCGCGATAGTACTGCGCAAACAAATCGAGAAAAGCATTGGCCGCAACGTAATCAACCTGGCCCAATCTTCCGACAATCGCGCTCAAGGAAGAGAAGAGAACAAAGAAATCCAGCGGCTCATCTCCGGCGAGTTTCTCCAGCACTCGAGTGCCTCTGACTTTCGCGGCGAGACTCTCGCGGACACTCTCAGGTTTCTTGACCTGCATCAAACCGCCCGCCGGAACTCCGGCAGTGTGGATGATCCCGTTGATCTCCTTGAACTCTTCGCGCGTGCGGGCGAAAACCTGGCGCATCGCGTCTTCGTTCGCAACGTCGGCGGTGAGCACCAACACCTTTGAGCCCAAATCTTCAATGCGACGAATACGCTCGATTGTCTTGCAGACCGGATCGTCCGCCGGGAACGTCTCGAGCCACTGCGGCCAATCTTCGCGCGGCGGAAACGATGAGCGATTAACCAGCACCAGATTCGCCTGGCATGCACGTGCCAGGTACTCAGCGATTTCAAGACCGAGGCCACCCCGGCCGCCCGTGATCAAATAAACTCCGCCATCTTTCAGAACGCCGCGATCATTCGCTTCGGGTAAGGGAAGCGGCTCGTATGTCTGTAACCAGCGACGATTGTCACGATAAGCGACGACGGGTTCTGCTTTCGGCGCGGAAAGCTCGAGGAGGATTTGTTCGGCCAATAACTGTTCCTGCCGGCTTTCCGCCGTAGGAACGGTGATGTCGATGCTTTGACACTTGATGTTCGGATACTCGCGCGGAAAAACCAGACATGGACCAAGCGCGATCGCCTTCTCCGGATGCAACTCTTCGACTCCGGTCACCTGTCTAAGCCCGTTCGAGATCATCACGAGCTTTAGTGGATTCGTTATGCCCGCGCGCCCAAGTGATTGTCCGAGGAAGAGAAGGTTGAAGAAGGATCTTTCGCCGAGACGATTCAGATCGTCGACGTCGGTCGAAGTCTCCGGAGTCACATTCCAGAAGTCGACAATCACATCGGGAATCAGATTTTGCGACGAAAGCTCTTTAAACAAAGCGTCGTAGTCTTCCGGATGCTCGGGGTTCAACTGGAATGTCTCATCATGCTGCTTTTGGAAACCTTCGCCCTGTTGCACCCACGTGACGTTTTGATATTTCTCTTTCGCCAAGTTCAGCAAACGCGAAGTGAGACTCGAGCGCTCCGCAAGGACCAGGATGTTTTGGTTTTGAGTCGATGTTTTGTGGCCGTTTACGGCAAAGCGCGGCGCTTCCTTCCACGCAGGCACGGAAAACCAGTTCTCCAATTCGAGTCGCCTGTTATAGGGCCGGGTTCGGGAGCCGAGTTGGTTTGAACCTGAGCGCGGCTCGAAGTCGACCCAATATCTTTGCCGATCGAACGGGTAGGTGGGCAGGGGCACACGCATTCGCTGCTCGTGAGTGACGAAGGCGGTCCAGTCAGGTTCGACGCCGCCGAGCCAAAGCTGGCCCAATGTTTTTAGTAAGTAAGGCAGGTCTTCCTGGCGCTCGCGTGGAGCGGGAATCGAAGAGATGACCTGTTGTGTCGGCTTTTTATGCGGATGCCAGCGTGCGAGGGTTTTCAAAGTCAGGCCTGGTCCAACTTCAAGCAGAATCGCCTTGGGATCTTTCAGTAGCTCTTCCACGCCCGCGGCGAACCGGACAGTTTGCCGCATGTGCCTGGTCCAGTAGTGTGGATCAGTAGCTTCTTGATCAGTGATCCATGTTCCGCTTACGTTCGAAATGAATGGTATCTGCGGCGGGTTGAGCTTGATGTCCTTGAGGACTTCGAGGAACGGTTGGAGCGCCGGTTCCATCATGCCGGAATGGAATGCATGCGAAGTGCGAAGTCGCTGACACACTATGCCTTTTGCAGTGAGCTCCTGTTCGAACTGTTCAATTGCTTCATCGGCGCCTGAAACGACGCATTGACCAACTCCATTGACCGCAGCCAGCGCGAGGCTTTCAGGCAGCATGCTTAGCATCTGACTGTCACTAAGCTGTACTGCGAGCATCGAGCCGCCGGGCAGGCTTTGAATCAGCCGGCCGCGTTGAGCGACGAGTTTTAGGGCGTCATCCAACGAGAACACGTCGGAAAGACACGCGGCTGTATACTCGCCGATGCTGTGACCGATAAACGCGTTGGGCCGCACGCCCCAATCCATCAACAACCGCGCCAACGCATATTCGATAACGAAAAGGGCAGGCTGGGTGAAGGCAGTCTGGTCCAACTTTTGTGCGGCTTCCTCACTCGCGTTCTCGGCAGGATACAGCACGTCGAGCAAGTCAACTCCCAATATCGGCTTTAGATAAGCCGAGCAATAGTCAACATGCTCACGAAAACCGGCTTCAGTTCGATAAAGCTCGGCCGCCATGTTCACGTACTGCGAACCCTGACCGGGAAACATGAACACGAGTGGACGATGTGTCGTCTCCTGCACGGACGTCGAGAGCCGATCCGGCGTCAGTGCTTGCAGCGCTGAAATTGCTTCGTCAGGGTTTTTGCACACGAGCATGCGGCGATGCTTGAAAGCCTTGCGTCCGACTCTCAACGTGTGCGCGACATCGGCGAGATCGACCGACGGATTCTGCTTCAGGAACTCGACGAGATTGGCGCAACTCGCATCCAGCGCACTCGCTGTTTTTGCAGAGACCAGCAACAACTGCCAGGGTCTTGATGGTCTTGAGACTGTGCGAGGCGGCGGTTCCTCGAGCACGGCATGCGCGTTTGTGCCGCTGAGGCCGAAAGAACTAACACCTGCTCTGAGCGGCGTGTCGCCACGTTTCCACGGACGCAGTTTCGTGTTGACGAAGAACGGCGAGTTACCTAGATCGAGCTCCGGATTTGGTGTCTCGAAATGAAGACTCGGTGGAATCTGCTGGTGATGCAGCATCAAAGAGGTCTTGATCAGACCGGCGACGCCCGCTGCTGTGTCCAGGTGTCCGATGCCCGTTTTGACTGATCCGATTGCGCAAAAGCCCTTTTCGTTTGTGTGCGCGCGAAAAGCCCGCGTCAGTGCCGCGATCTCGATCGGATCGCCCAGTGCAGTGCCGGTGCCGTGCGCTTCAACGTAAGAGATCGTCTCGGGTGAAACACCGGCCAGACCCTGGGCCAACGCGATGACCTCTGCCTGACTGTCAACACTCGGTGCTGTATAACCTGCTTTCAGTGATCCATCATTGTTGGTAGCGGAGCCGCGGATGATGGACCAGATGTGGTCGCCATCGGCGAGCGCGTCTTTGAGTCGTTTCAAGACCACGACGCCGCTCCCGTTTCCGCCCACTGCGCCCTTGGCTCTGGCGTCGAAAGCACGGCAATGGCCGTCGGGTGAATTGATGCCGCCCTCCCGGTACATGTACCCGATTTTTTCCGACGCCATGATCGTGACGCCACCGGCCAATGCCATATCAACTTCGTAATTCAGCAAACTCTGACAGGCCATGCTGACTGCAACCAACGAGGTCGAGCAGGCAGTCTGCACAGTCACACTCGGGCCTTTGAGGTTGAGTTTGTAAGCGACGCGGCCCGTCAAGTGATCGTTTTTGTTGTACATGAATGCTGCGCCGACAAGATCCGAGTCTCGCAGATAACCGGCCGATGCCAGGTTGTAAATAAGGTAAGTGTTAGCTCCGGCGCCGGCGTAGAGTCCGATCAAACCCGGATATGTATCCGAAGAGTAGCCCGCGTGTTCGAGTGCTTCCCAGCAACATTCCAGAAAGAAACGGTGTTGTGGATCGGTCATCTCTGCTTCTTTGGGAGTGAAGCCGAAGAAGTCAGCGTCGAAGTATTCAATGTCGTCGAGTATGCCGCCCGCTTTGACATAGTTCGGGTTTTTCAGCTCGGTTGGATCGGCTCCGGCTCGCTCAACCTCTTCGTCTGAAAAGAAAGAGATCGATTCAATGCCGTTGCTGAGGTTCTGCCAGAATTGGTCTATGTTCTTTGCGCCGGGAATTCGACAGGCCATGCCAACTATGGCGATGCTCTCAACCGAATCGTGCTGATCGGTACTCTTCATTTTTCTACCCTCGATTCCTCTGCCTGGTTTGTCTTTGCCGCGCTTCTCTTTGCAGTTTGATTCGACCGTCTACGGACGTCTGCCAAACCTCTGCGGCAACTGCACTCTGTCTCGGGATAGTTGGGATCTCGTCCGGTATTTCGAAGTTACGAGACTCATTCAATGCGACCCGGCTCGACTCTTTCAGTTGATTGAGGTACTTGAGATTCTTGAGCACCGAGTCGGTGTCGACACCGAAGTCAATAAAACAGGCGACCTCGTCCACACCCATTTCCTTCAGACGATTCACCATCTGCATGCAGGTCTGAGGAGTCCCGATCAAAGAGCCGGACTGGTAATAACGTTCAAACGCAAATTGCGCGAAATAATCAAGGCATACTGGATCGTTTGGATCGATACCCTCGAGGTTGATATTCAAACTCTTGATCATTGTCTTGATTAGATCGAGATGCGACTTGAAGTAGTCGATCAGTGGGCCTCGAACTTTTTCGCGAGCTTGCTCTGCGTCGTCAGTAACAAACGTATGCAGCATCAGGGTGACTTGTCCTGATTGCGGATCGCGACCACTCGCCGCCAGCGCTCGCCGGTAAAGCTCGATCTTGCCCGCCGTTTCTTCGAGAGACTGAGTCAGCAACGCTGTTAACACATTCAGTCCCAACTCGCCGGCTTTCACAAACATCGCCGGATCACCGCTGCAAGTCAGCCAAATCGGAAGTTGTGGTTGCAGTGGCTTGGGAAAGATCTCTAATTCGACTTCATTGCCGGCTCCGTCTCGCACGCGCGTTGTGCCTCCACGCCAGAGCTGCTGCACTTCGTGAATGTTCTCGAGCATTACCTCGCGCTTGAGTTTGAAACTTTCCGCCTTCGGCGCCAGCGCGAAATCGTTTGGTACCCATCCCGACGTGAACGACACGCCGACCCGTCCGCCGGAAAGGTTGTCGACTACGGACCATTCCTCAGCCACTCGCAAAGGGAAATGCAACGGCAACGCGACGCTGCCCGCCCGCAGCTTGATGTGTTTCGTGCTGGTCGCCAGAGCCGCGCTCAAGACTGATGGATTCGGGTAAAGTCCGCCGTTCTCGTGAAAGTGACGTTCCGGCGTCCAGATCGCTTCGAACCCGTGTTCATCAGCAAACTTTGCGCCTTCGAGATACAGCTTGTACTTGAAGTCGACACTGCCGGGCGCGGCATCGGCGAAGTAGAAGAGACTGAACTTCAGATCACGATTATTTGGAGCGCCATTCGGCGTCTGCTCAATCATGTTTGTATGAACTAAAGGATGGAAATTTAGTGTGGAACTCGGTATCGGCTGGCAGAGCTACCGCACGTTGAGCCAGAGCCACAACTGAAGATTTAGAGTCGAGATGGTGTGAGTGTAAACGCCGCCGTGGGGGTAAGTGGCGCCGCTGAAAATCCAGACGATCCGGCGACCAAAGTGCCGCAAGAGTCGTCAGCCACTACGCATTATTGATCGTTCAATTTTTCGGAACTTGGCGCCGAAATTATAGGAAGGTTGCCTAGGGCTGTCAATAACTTTTGCTTTAAGTATCGGCCTCAACCGGCGCCGTGTCTTACTTAAATTTGCAACGGTTTACCGGCTTGCCTGGCCCGCGAGGATCTCGACGCGGCGAGCCACGTCGGCGAGCGTTCCGGTCTCGAAAAACTGGCTGAGTGGGAGTTCGACGTTGAAGCAGTCGCGCACGCGCGAGATGACCTGCATCGCGCGTAGCGAGTGCCCGCCCAGTTCGAAGAAGTCATCTTCTACACCGACCGTTTGCACTCCGAGGACTTCAGCGTAGAACCCCGCCAGCCGGCGCTCGACCGTCGATCGCGGCGCAACGAACTTCGTCTCCAACTCGGGCCGTCCTTCGTCAGGCGCGGGCAGCGCTCTGCGATCCACTTTGCCGTTGGCGTTGAGCGGTAGCGCGTCGAGTTGCACGAACGCCGATGGGACCATGTAGGTGGGCAAACGGGCGGTGAGATGACGCCGCAATTCGCTTGCGCTGCACGTCTGTCCTTCTTTCACGACGAAGTAGGCCACGAGACGGCGTTCACCCGGCTCGTCTTCACGCGCGACGACAGCCGCTTGCGCGACATGCGGGTGCGACGAAAGCAGCGCCTCGACTTCACCCGGCTCGACGCGGAAACCGCGAATCTTGATCTGCTGATCGCTGCGCCCGAGGAACTCGACGTTGCCATCGGGACGAAAGCGCGCGAGGTCACCGGTCTGGTAGAGTCGCGCGTCAGGATCCAAAGAGAACGGGTCGGGGATGAATCGCTCTGCAGTGAGCGCGGGCCGCTCGAGGTATCCGCGCGCGAGCCCGCTGCCGCCGATGTACAGTTCACCCGGAACGCCGATTGGAACGGGCCGCAGGTGTTCGTCTAGAAGATAAATTTGAACGTTCGTTAGTGGTCGACCGATTGGGACGAGATGGGCCTGCTCGTCGACACTTATAATCTCGTGCCAGAGCGCAAACGTTGTCGTCTCGGTTGGTCCATAGACGTGCAGTAGCCGGCCCGGCCGTCCCTTCTCCAAAACCTCCCTGACCCATTTCGGCTCGACCGCCTCGCCGCCAAACAGAAGGTGCCGCAGCCCGCGGAAAGCCGTTGGAAGTTCACGCGCCATGTGGTTGAAAAGCGCCGTCGTCAGGAACATGACGGTGACGCGATGCGCTTCGAGTTGCGCAGCCAACGCGCGGGGCGCAAGCGCGACGTCCTTCTCGATGATGACGAGGCGCGCGCCCGAAAGCAGAGCACCCCAAACCTCGAAAGTGGCTGCGTCGAACGAACTGTTCGAGACCTGCGCTACGACATCCGACTCTTCAAGCGTGACGTAGTTCGTGCCGCGTACGAGGTTGTGAACCGCACGGTGCGGAACTGCCACGCCTTTCGGCTGCCCTGTCGAACCCGACGTGTAGATCACGTAAGCGAGGTTTTCCGCGCCTGCTGTCACACCGATCTCCGCTTCGTCTGGTCCATCTTCCCCGACCTGTTCCTCGTCGAGACGAATGGTGTGGCCCCAATAATCGTTGAACTTCTCCGCGAGGCTCGACTGCGTGATCAGCACGTGTGCCTGCGCGTCGTCGAGCATGAACGCGAGCCGTTCCTGCGGGTACGAAGGATCGAGCGGGACGTAAGCGCCGCCCGCCTTGAGCACGCCAAGCATCGCGATAACCATCTCCGCCGAACGCTCCATGCACACGCCGACCAGCGCCCCTGGTCCAACGCCGAGCCCGCGGAGGCGGCGCGCGAGCCGTGCTGATTGCTGGTCCAACTCCGTGTAGGAGAGTTTGCGATCGCCGCAGACGACAGCCGTGCGCTCGCCCATCCGGCGCGCGACCTCCGCGAACTCTTCGTGAATGCAGCGAAACTCTCGCGCCCCTCGCGCCTCGTCATTCCACTCTGCGACGACCTGCCTGCGCTGTGCTTCCGTCATCAGCGCCAACTCCGACAAATGCTGCGTTGGTTGGCGGGCCGCGTCTTCGAGCAGTGTTCGGTAGTAGCCGAGCGTGCGTTCGGCCGTCGCCGCGTCGAAGAGGTCGGTGTTGAAGTCGCACTCGACTCGCAGCCCGTCGCCATGGTCCATCACGTTCACACTCAGATCGAACTTGCTATTGCTGACGGGCGATGAGATCCATTCGACGTCCAGCCCGAACATCGGCGAAGCGGAGAGCGGTTCGAAGTTAAAGCTGGTCGAGAAGAGCGGGAAGCGGCTCGCGTCGCGTGGCCACCTTAGCTTTTCGATTAGACCGAGTAAGGAGTGGTCCGCATGTTCGTAGGCTTCGAGCAGCAGGCCGCGGACGTACGCCATGAACTCAGCGAACGCCGGATCGTCGTGGCGGCTGCGGATCGGAATCGGACGCGTGCAGAACCCGACGAGCCGCGCCTCGTCGCGCCCTTCGTGGCCCGATAGCGGTATGCCGATCACCACGTCTGATTTGCCTGTCAGACGGTGGACCAGCGCAAGGTATCCGGCCAGCAACGTCATGAAGAGCGTGCAGCCGTGCCGGCGGCCAAGACTCTTGATCTCCTCGCAGAGTTGCCGTTCGACGGAGATGTGCAGGCGCGCGCCGCGGTAAGTTTGCACTGGCGGGCGCGGACGATCGGCGGGGAGATCGGTGTGCGGTGGGTCGCCGCTCAGCCGCGTGGCCCAGAAAGACTCGTCTTCGGCTTGCTTCGCCAGGTTCTCGGGCCGCCGCAGGCTCTCAGCGTAATCGCCGAACTGCAAAGGCACGTCCGGTTTCCACTCGACGCCGCGGCACGCAGCCTCGTATGCGGCGCAGATCTCATCGAGTAACACGCCGATGGACCACCCGTCGCAGACGACGTGATGTGTAGAGAGCGCGAAAAGGTGGTGCTCTGCTTCGAGCCGGAGGACGTGCGAGCGTACCAGCGGAGCGACGGTGAGGTCGAATTTCCGGCGACACTCTTCTGCCAGCCAGCGCGCGGCTCGTTCCTCGCGTTCTGTGGCGGAGGCGGTGTTGCTGAAGTCGATGAGCGTTAGTTCGCGCGGCGACGGTGCGTGGACGATCTGCTTCGTGCCGTCCTCGCTCAAGCTGGTCCACAGGGCTTCGTGGCGCGTGATGACCGATCGAACGGCGCCGGCGAAAGCCGTCAGGTTGAGCGGCCCGCGGAGCCGCAGGGAGAGTGTTTCGTTAAAGGCGCGGGCGGCGTCGTCTCCCACCTGCGTCACAACCCAGAGCTGCCGTTGCGCGTCGGTCGAAGGCACGCGCCGCACGACATTAGCCGGCTCGGCGGCGAGTTCATAAACAGGTGGTTCGGACGGTTGTGGACGGCAGCGCTCGCGCAGTGCGTCGAGATGCGGAAGACTGTCGAGCACTGTTGCGGCTTCGACTCCGAAGTCTATGAAGCAGGCGAGCTCGTCGACGCCGATCTCGGCCAGACGTTGGACCACCGGCGCGCAGGTCTCGGGCGTTCCGACCAGTGCGCTCGTACGCACGTAACGCTCGTAGGCAGACGAGAGTAGATAGTTGAGGTCGTCTTCAGAAAGTCTCTCGAAGTCAATCTGTAAGCTTTGACTGCGGACGAGGTTCTGCAAGAGATCGAGCGACGACTTGAGGTAGTCGCAGAAGGGACCGCGCGCGCTCTCGCGCACCGCCTCGGCTTCAGCGCCGACGAACGTATGTATCAACAGCGCGACGTGGCCACGCGAGGGATCGTGACCGTGGTCCACTAACGCCTGGCGATAGATCGCGACGTTGCGCGCGAGGTCGTCCACGGTTTGGCCCATCAGGTTAGTCAGGATGCCCGCGCCGATCTCGCCCGCACGCCGGTACGTCTCCGGGTTGTTGACGACTGTGATCCAGATGGGCAGGTCGCGCTGCATCGGTTGCGGGAAGAGACGGACGCGGATTTCGTTGCCCGCGCCGCCGCGCGCCGCGATCGAGTCGCCGCGCCAGAGTTTTCGCACCTCCTCGATCTTCTCGAACATCAACTCGCGATGGCGCCCGTAAGCTTCGGGCGCGAAGACGAAGTCGTCCGGGTGCCAGCCTGAGGCGAAGGAGACGCCGACTCGCCCGCGCGAGAGGTTGTCCACCACCGACCACTCCTCAGCGACGCGCACGGTGTGATGAAGCGGCAGCACGACGCTGCCCGCACGCAGTTGGACGTTCTCCGTCTCTCTTGCGAGCGCGGCGGCGATGACTGAAGGGTTGGGTGAAAACCCGCCGAAGGCGTGGAAATGCCTCTCCGGAATCCAGACTGCCTCGAAGCCGTGACGGTCGGCGAACTTCGCGCCTTCGACGAGCAGATCGTACTTGTGTCCGTCGAAGGCTGCTTCGTAGTTGCCGAAGAACGAGAGGCTGAACTGGACTGCTTTGTCGGCACGTGTCGAGGGTATAGTTTCGGGAACTGGCGTGCGTGCGACCTCCAGCCTGGCCGGTGGTCCAACCAGCGCCGGCTTCATCTCACGACGCCCCCAGAAACCGAGCGCCTGGTGTCCGCCGGCTTCTGCGCTCACCTGCCCGGCTACTTCTTTGCGAGGTGTGGGCCGCCCGCCGTTTGTTGGCGGACCGGCCTTGTCCGGGATGAAGCCGCCCGCGCGCATTTCCGCGGCACTTTCAACGACGGCGCTGACGATGTGGTCCATGTCCTGGTCCGTGTGCGCTGTTGAGAGGAAACAGTTGCGCCACTCCCAAACGTAAACGCCCTTCGTGAGCAGGTGGTAGAAGAGCAAATCCATATTGCCCGTGTAGTTAAAGCGAAACAGCGAGCCGAAGTGCGCGACGCGCAGTGGCATCTCTTCGCGACCGAAGTGCTCGTTGAGCGTCGCGGCCATGTGCGAGGTGCGCTCGTTCAACTCTGCTTGCAGCGATGGACCACGCTGTTTGAGGTGTGTGAGAACGGCGCGCGCTGACGCCATCGCCAGCGGGTGCTGGCAGAACGTGCCGCCGAAGTATGTTGTCTCGGCGCGCGGGTACGACGCATCGCCGTATTCCCAGAGGCCCCCGTCAATTCCATCCATGAATGACCCGCGGCCCGCGACGACGCCGATCGGCAGGCCGCCGCCGGCGATCTTGCCGTAGGTGGCGAGATCGGCTGCGACGCCGAACCACGCCTGTGCACCGCCGGGGTGAATCCGGAAACCCGTGACCATCTCGTCGAAGATCAAAACGACGCCTGCTTTTTCGGTCCACGCGCGCAACTCGTGCAGGAACTCGCGTGGTTGCAACTCCGGATGACGACTCTGAACCGGCTCGACAAGCACGGCGGCGAGTTCGTCCGCATGTGCGCGCAGGAGTTCGAGTGCACGCGGGCTGCCGTATTCGAGCACCAGCACGTCGTTGGCGACACCCGGCGGGATACCGGGCGCGAGCGGCACCGAGAGGCCGTCGCTCTGCGCGCGTGCGAGCGTGCCGTCGGAGTGACCGTGGTAAGAGCCGGCGAAGATCGCGATCTTCATGCGGCCGGTACGCGCGCGCGCGAGCCTGATAGCCGTCATCACTGCCTCCGTGCCGGAGTTGGTGAAGGTCGCGCGGTCCATCCCTGTCAGTTCGCACACAAGTTCAGCGACCTCACCGGCGAGAGCCGGGCGCGGTCCCATCTCGATGCCTTTTTTGAGTTGTTCTTCGATCGCTGTGGTGACGAACGGCGGGCGGTGACCGAAGAGGTGAACGCCGAAGCCCATCGTGATGTCGACGTACTCGTTGCCGTCGAGATCGCGTAGTCGCGCGCCATCGCCGCCGGCGCCGACGATCGGGTAGAGCATCTCCTTGATCGAGAGGCGGAAGCCGACTATGGCCCGGCTGTCGGCGAGTACAGATCGATACTGTCGCGCCACTTTTTTTGAAGCGGCTGTGCGGTGTGTGAAACGTTCGATGAGTTCGCTCAGGTGTTGTCGCTGGCGATCGTTGAGGCCGCCGACGGCGCCGGGTTGGACGGGACGATAGGGAACGTACGGCGTGCGTGTTTGGTTTGCTACGGCTGCTGTTTGCCCGACTTCGGTTGTCACACGCGGTGCGTAGCTTTCGGCACTGACGTTAGTTCCGTTGCTCGGCGGCGTCGAACGGGGTTCGGCAACCGGGGGTTGAGTTTGTGGTTGGCGATCTTCTTGGCGGGGAATCTCTTGATGCGCTTCGACGGTTGCGGGCATCAGCGCGGCGCGTGCGGGTGCGGCGCCCTGGCCGAGCACCGAAAGTTGCTGCGACATGACGCCGGAGAACTGCGCGAGCAGATCGAGTTGACGCGACATGATGCGTTCGAACGAGTCCGCGTTTGGCGCTGCGCCGGCTTGTGGCGCCGGCACGACCGCGACCGGCGTGGGTTCGGTCGGTGCCGCAAAGACTGGCGTCTGCCGCGCGGGCAGGGCGCACACGTTCACGTTGGGTTGAGTAGCTGCGATTGGTGCTTCGACGCGGATCGGCGGAGGCGCGGCCGTTCGCGCCACGGCCGAGTTCTTCTCGATGTGTTCGGCCAGCGCATCGAGCGTGGTGAAGTGCTCGAACAGTTGCCGGATGGAGATCTTTAGTTGGAAGCTGTCTTCCACAACGCGAATCGCTTCGGCGAGGACAATGGAGTCCGCGCCCATTTCGAGAAACGACGCGTGTACGTCCAACGTGTCCGGCGCGGTCTGGAGCAGGCCGCCCACGATGGCACGGAGTTTTTCGAGAATCGCTTCCTTGCGGCGCGCGTCAGTCTGCGCGATTGCTTCGGTGGGCGCGGGTAAGGCTTCGGTGGTCATAATTTCATTTCCTTCCGACGTGTCGGCGGGCGTCTCCCGCCTTTGAAAATCTGCTAGCCAGTA
>DASUPR010000368.1:0-4641 GCA_036281015.1 Pyrinomonadaceae bacterium | reverse complement strand
CAATAAACGCGCTCACGGCTTCCTCGTTGGCCGCATTCATCGCGGCCGGAAGCGTTCCGCCCTCGCTGAGCGCGCGATACGCCAGCGGAATACAGGGAAAACGCTCCAAGTCCGGCGCTTCGAAATGCAACTTTGAAATAGCCGTCAGATCGAGCGGCGGCAACTGGCACGCGTGCCGCTCGGGATAAGTCAACGCATACTGAATCGCATGGCGCATGTCAGTAATGCCCATTTGCGCGATCACCGAACCGTCGATCAGTTCGATCATCGAGTGTACGACCGACTCCGGATGCACAAGGATGTCGATTTCTTCAGGGCCGAAACCAAACAGCCAGTGCGCTTCGATAACCTCGAGTCCCTTGTTCATCAACGTCGCGGAGTCGATCGTGATCTTGGCGCCCATGTTCCACGTCGGATGCCGCATCGCTTCCGACACGCTGGCTTGTTTCATCTCGTCGCGGTTCTTGGTGCGGAACGGTCCGCCCGAAGCGGTGAGAATAATGCGCCGCACTTCTTCGCGGCGTTCGCCACGCAGACACTGGTGCAGCGCGTTGTGCTCTGAATCGATGGGCAACAACTGCGCGCCTGATTGTTTCGCCGCGCGAGTCATCAGCTCGCCGGCCATCACTAGCGTTTCCTTATTCGCGAGCGCCACGCGCTTGCCGCTTTCGAGAGCTCGCAGAGTTGGCACAAACCCGACCGCGCCGACAGTCGCCGACACGACGCAATCTGCTTCCTGATGGGTCGCAACTTCCACTAAACCGGTTTCACCCGTAACGATGCGCGGCAGATCGACGTCTCTTTCAAACAACTTCGCGCGGAGTTCGTGCGCCGCGTCTTCACTTTCAACCGAAACCAACTCCGGCAAGTGCGTCGCGATCTGATCCGCGAGCCGATCGACATTGCTTCCCGCGCCGAGCGCGACGACACGCATGCGCGGCGCGGCCAACGATTCGATCACACGCAGAGTGTTGCATCCGATCGAGCCGGTCGAACCCAATATGGCAACGCCTGTACTGTCCAATCCCGAAGTGGTCAAGCAGTTAGAACGGGGGTAAGAATTTTTGAATCGTAGGGGTTCAGGAGATCTACCGTCTGGCCTGACGAGTTGACGTAAGACGCTGCGCTCACGCGCCAGGCACTGCCATTAGTGTAAATCAGATCGACCGAAGCGTTGACTGTCTGGCGCTCGCCGATGACCTTCAAATGCAAGGTCGCCTGGCCGTTATTGTTCGCGACGTTGACGTTGCCGGTGATGATGGTGCCGAAATCCTTAACCTCGCCGATGTCATCCGTCAGTTTATCGCTGGTGCGCAAAAAGTCCTTCGCCTGTGCCGCCGCTTCACTATTTCCAACCTGGTAAAGCACGACGCCAACAATTCCACCTACAAAAACAGCAGCCAATAGCGCCAGCACAACCACGACGCCGACAACTATTAACACGATTTTCTTCGTGGTCATCAGCCTAACCCATGGAAATAGAAGCGAGCGAAATAGTAGATGAGTGGCGCATTGAAGAGCAAGCTATCGAGCCGATCGAGTAGTCCGCCATGACCCGGCAAGATAGTCGCCGCGTCTTTCGCACCCGCGCCGCGCTTCAACGCGCTCTCTGCGAGATCTCCGAAGATACCCACAACCGTCATCACGACCGCGAGCGGCAGCGCGTACTTCAGCGGCAACTCACGGAAGAACCAGTAATGCGCGACGCCGGCCATCAAGATCGCCGCCGCTACTCCACCGACAACACCTTCCCACGACTTCCCGGGACTGATCGACGGCGCTAGTTTCTTTTTACCAAACGCGCGCCCAACATAGTACGCGCCGGCGTCAGCGCCCATTAACACCAGAAAGAAAAACGACAACATGTCGGCCGCGACGGCCTCGTTGTGCCACATGCGCAGGGCCACCAGATAACTGCCGAGCAGAGCGATGTACAGCACGCCGAGAATCGTCGAGCCCACTGAACCGATCATCTTGTCGAAAGGCGCGCCACGAAGCGTCGCGGCAACGAGCGTACCCGCCGTCAGAACGATAATTACCAACTGGACCAGGATGATGTTGTAAAGGTCCGCGGGGAAAGTCGAGATCACGAGGATTGCTAACGCCGCGAGAAATCCGGCGCCGGTGTCGGGTTTCAGATCGCGTTTTTTAGCGAGTACGTAAAACTCAAACAACGCGAGGGCCATCGCCGCGATCGCCATCGCCACAAACAGCCACTTGAGCCACGGGACCAGAATGGAAGCGATCAGAAAAGGAAGAACGACGGCGGCGGTGAGAAGACGTGCAGCTCCGGAACTCTTGGCTGCGGGTTTCTGGGGAGTAGGTTTTGACAATTATTTTCCGGCCACAACCAGCTTCAAGCCGCCGAAGCGCCGATCGCGCCGTTGATAATCGACAACGGCTTCGAGCAGATGAACGCGGCGGAAGTCAGGCCACAAAGTTTCTGTGACGTAGATCTCGCTGTAAGCACTTTGCCACAGGAGAAAGTTTGAAATTCTCAATTCACCGCTGGTACGCACCAGCAGATCGAGCTCCGGAAGGTTTCGCGTGTAGAGTTCGTTTGCAATCCGTTCTTCGGTTATTTCGTCCGGACGGCTGCCTTCGTCCATTAAACGCCTGACCGCGGCCCGAGTTGCATCGACGATCTCGGAACGTCCGCCGTAGTTGAGCGCGACGGTAAGGACCATGCCCTTGTTACGGGCGGTCCGCTCAGTTGCGCGGTCGATTTCTTTGCGGACGTTTTCGGCGAGCGCGCCGGTGCGGCCGATGGTTTGAAACTTGATGTTCTGCTTGTCGATCGCGTCGAGTTCGAGACGGATGTAACGGCGCAACATGCGCATCAGCGCGTCGACTTCGTAACGCGGGCGCTTCCAGTTTTCGGTTGAGAAGGCGTACAGGGTGAGTGCGCTGAGACCGAGACGCGCGCCTGTATCGACGGCAGCGCGAACCGCTTCAACACCGGCCTTATGACCGGCGATCCGTGGCTGACCACGTTGCGCGGCCCAACGGCCGTTGCCGTCCATGATGATCGCAACGTGACGGGGCAAGCGATCCCACGCGATAGACGCGAGCAGCGCTTCGTCACGCGAACCTTTTTGAACTACGCCACTGAAATCGGAGAGCATACGCGAACGAGACTTTTGATCATCACCACGATCCGTGTCAATCCGTGTACTTCACTGAAACTAAAGTAAGGCCACAAGCAGGGGCTGTTGCCGCGATAACCGGACGTACTCCCGTTTCAATCGCCTGACTGACTGCTGACGCATCGAGTTCGCCGCGGCCGATCGTCAGCAACGTGCCGGCGATGGCCCGCACCATGTAACGCAGAAAGCCGTCGGCGCTCGCGTGGATTTCGATCATGGTGCTTTGGGCGCGTTCGTCGAGTCGTTCGCTGATCTTCAAATCGGTGATCGTGCGCACGCGATCTTCAACGTCTGACTGCGCCGCTGAAAACGCGGTCCAGTCGTGTTTGCCGAGAAACAGTTCTGCGGCCGCTTGCATGTGCGCGACGTTGAGCGGGCGTGCTTCGTGATGTGCGTAACGCGCCCAGAACGGCGACATCACCGGACCATTCACGACGCGGTAAACGTACGTCTTTCCCAGTGCTGAATAACGCGCGTGAAACTCACTGCTGACAACCTCCGCCTCCAGCACCCGCACGTCTCGTCCAACGTTCCCGTTGATCGCGTTGCGCAACTTCCACGCGGATATCTCGCGCTGAATCTCGACGCTCGCAACCTGTCCTTCTGCGTGAACACCTGCGTCTGTTCTGCCCGAGCCGTGTACAACCACGTCACGGCCGTCGATCAGCGACAGCGCGCGCGTCAACTCTCCCTGAATCGTCCTCAATCCTTCCTGGCTCTGCCATCCATGAAAATCCGTGCCGTCATACTGAAGGAGCAGCTTGTAATTCATGGGTAGACTGAACTTCTTCTCTGGGGCTACGCTTTCTGTCCTCGACTTCCGGGTTTCACCGCCGGTTCTCCCATCTTGCACGCGTCGCAAGCCGGCGGCTCAACCGACAACACTCTCAACGTCGCGAGCGCAACGCGCGGCACGCCAACTTCAACACTCCCACCGGAACGATCGATGATCGACGCCGCCGCAATCACATCCGCGCCCGCACTCTTCAACGCTTCAATCGTCTCGCGCGTCGAACCACCAGTCGTGATCACATCTTCCACCACCAGCGTCGTCTCACCCGGCGAAACTGTAAACCCGCGACGCAACGTCATCTCGCCGCCTTCGCGTTCGGTCCAAATAAACCGCGCACCCAACGCGCGCGCCACTTCATGTCCGATCACGATCCCGCCAATCGCCGGCGACGCCACCAGCTCAATCCCCGAATCAGCAAACTGCTGCGCGATCGCGCGTCCGAACGCTTCCGCCTTCTCCGGAAACTGAAGCACACGCGCGCACTGAAGATAGACCGTGCTGTGCAATCCGCTGGTCAGTTGAAAGTGACCTTCCAACAACGCGCCGGTCTGTTTGAACTCGTCGATTACCTTTTCCGGATCCAAGTTTTCACCTCGTAAATTCGGCAGGCGTGCTACAATCCGAGCCCGAATGCCGCCTTATCCAAACCTAGTTTCAGACTCCACCCTCGTTCAGGACACAATCGACCTCTTAAACGGCTCC
>DASUPR010000367.1:0-2333 GCA_036281015.1 Pyrinomonadaceae bacterium | reverse complement strand
CCGCGAGTTGAAGACTGGTGTCGGCCGGAGCGACGTCTGAGCTGCTCAATTCTTCAATTGCCTGACCCACAGCCGCGATCGTGAACGTCGAATAATCAGTCGGCGCGGCAGGCGCGGGCATTCCCAAACGCTTTGAGAGCTCGGTGATCAACTGAGTGACGGCAAGTGAATTCAGGTGAAGATCGCCAAGCAGGCGATCTTGATCGTTAACGTCCTCGGGCGAGAGTTCGAGCCGCTCCGCAACTAACCGGCGAAACACCTCCAGCGGAGACTGCGTTCCGTCGCCGTTAGTCGTGAACGAAGGGTCAGGTTTCAGAGTTGTTTCAATCAACGGTTCTTCAACGATCTGTGATTCCACGTGGTCGTCGCCGAGTACCGGAACGTTCTCGCATGGATTTACGAGGAATCGAGGCTGCCAGTCAAGATCGAACTCATGCGTGAACCGGTTTTTGAAAAGCGCCTGGTGATTGACATTCAAACCGAGCGCGAAGGCAGCGCCCGCCGCGTTCAGCAATCCAGTGAAAGATTCACCACCCGCATCAAGCGAGACCACCGCCTTGTCGATAAAGGTCTTCACCAGTCCGCCGAGAATCTTGCCCGCGCCAATCTCGATTACCAGCTCCACGTCTTTTGATGCTCGCTTGGCCGCATCCATGAAAAGCACTGGCGCAGTGATCTGGCGCGTGAGTAGTTGTCGCAAGTCTTCATTACCCGCCAACGTGCTTCCGGTTACCGTGGAGACGACGGGGCGGAGTAATTCTCCGAACGACTCTCGCTTGAGAAAACTCGCCACCTTCGTCACGCACGGCGTCATCAACGGCGAGTGAAACGCATGAGAAACGGGCACCATGATCGCCGTCAGCCCGTTTGCCTGCGCACGAGCGACAAAAGAAGCAACACCCGGCGCGTCTCCCGAAAGAACAGTCTGCTGCGGGCTGTTGATACTGGCGATAACGATGTCGTCACCATTCAAAAGACTCTGCACTTTTTGCCGCGTCGCGTTGATGCTGACCATCGTTCCCGTTGGACCGGAAATTTCCATCATGGCGGCGCCACGTGCTTCGCCGATGCGCAGTAGCGTGTCTTCACTGATTGCGCCGGCCCAACACAACGCCGCAATTTCACCCAAGCTGTGCCCAACGGCGATGTCGCCCTCGATGCCGAGCGCTTTCATAGTTCGCATTCCCGCCAGCGCCGTTCTTAGCAGCGCGGGTTGGGCCACACCCGTATCCGCGACTTCCGTGCCGTTGGTTTGTCCGTCGAACAAATCGCGCAGAAACTCAAAACGACGTTTGAACACGCCGCCATTCAAATGAAGCGGCGCACCTTGTCCGGGAAACAGAAAACCTATTCGCGGCGGCTTTATCGCTTCCGTACCGAAGTGAATTCCTTTTTCGATATCAAGGTGAGTGGTTTGATCGGTCTCCAACAAGGTTTCCAACTGCTTCAGCCGATCGGCGAGTTGCGCAGGCGTGCTTACAACAATCGCCGCGCGAATCGTTGTGACCTGAAGTTGCCCTTCGAGAGTCGCGGCGAGATCGGTGAGTTCGGCGCGCGAGATCCTGGCAGCGAAGGTCAACAGGTGTCGAATAGTTTCGCGTAAGGCTTTCCTGTCAGGCGCGCTGAGGAAGAATACTTCCGCGTCCTGGGCTGACGCGAACAGCATCTTTTCTTTGCCGGTCAGTTCGGTGCGACGCAGGCTGCCGTAGCCCTCGAGTACGAGGTGCGCGTTGATACCACCAAAGCCGAGACCGCTGACGCCCGCTCGTAAGTAGCTGTTCGTGGGCCAGAGTTCCGCTTCACTCAACACTCTAAGCACGGACGATTCCGACTTGAGCAACGGATGTGGATTCTCACAGGCGCTCGTCGGCGGAAGAATCTGACTGCGGACCGCCATCACGGCCTTTATCAATCCCGCTACGCCTGCAGCCGCCTTGGTGTGTCCGATGTTGGCTTTGACAGATCCCAGACTCGCACGAGGGCGGTTCGTGAGCAGACCATTCTTCCGTTTGCTGATCACGCGAGACAGCGCAGTCATTTCAGTTTGATCGCCAATAGCCGTGCCCGTGCCGTGCCCTTCGAAATACGCAATCGTTTTCGGCGAAAAACCCGCGCGGCGATACGCCCGCTCAATAGCTAATGACAAACCGTCAACCTCTGGACGCGTCATGCCGCCCTGACCATCGGACGACATTCCCCAACCCCTAATCACCGCATAGATCCGCCGGCCTTTTGCGACTGCTTCGCGATGTCGCATCAACACGACAAACCCGCATCCCTCACCTGGCAGAAAACCTTCCGGCCGCTCGTCGTAAACGCGCATCTTTTCGGTC
>DASUPR010000366.1:0-4651 GCA_036281015.1 Pyrinomonadaceae bacterium | reverse complement strand
GCCTCAAATTCAAAGTAGCGCGACGGATTCTCGGGGTTCGGCGCGACGAAGATCTCGCACACGTCTCGGTCCCACAGTCCTAACGTTTTCCGATCGGTTTTCGGCTCGGCAGACACGACCAACGGTTCGTGCTGGTTGCCGATAAAACGCACGTACAACGCCGCGTCAGACCAACAGATGCGCGCTTCAGCGTGTCGCTCGACCGGCGCCGGCTCGCCCGACCACAAATGACCGATGGTTATTGGCTGGCACCTCTGCCAGACCTCACTTTCAAAATCGTCAGTGTTAATCCGTGTTCCTATATACTCTGCAAACATTTTTCTACTAGTTCATTTGGATCAGAGCTTGTAAAAACGCGGCCTGCGGTCCCACGTTTGCCAAACTTCTGCAGTAAAAACTCCGACTCGTCCGCGACGCCGCCAGTTCCCGTCAAACAGCCAATAATCTTTCCCTCATCGTGCGCGATCGTGAACTCGTTCAACGAGCCCATCGCGCCCGCGACAAACAAAACAATCTCGCACGAGCGCACCAGCACGACGTTTCGTCCTTTCAAACCAAAGCCCGTGTAAACGATCGTGTCGCACGCGTCCAGCGGCAAGTGATAAAGCTCGACGTGTTCGAGCTCGTTGCTCGCCGGTGAAATGCCGACGTGAAAACAGCCTGCATCGTGTGCACCTTTGCCGACGACGTAGACCAATCCCGTGGTCGCGCCCGTGAAGAGCACAACGTCGCGTTTGGCAATCGCCTGGGCCAGTTGCTCCGCCTTCTCGACCAGCACTCTGCCTGCATCCAGTCGCGCGCTGTCCGGCGCGGCCGAGCCCATTACTCCGACTTTAGTTCGCATAATTGAAGTTTCCTGACGTCACGATCCCACCAACGCTGAGTCAGAAACCACGCCAGACCCGGCATGACGAAAAAGATTCCGATCCCAATCGTAACCAGCCGCGGCGAAATCTGAAATCGATCGAGCAGTTCGCCGGTCGCGTAATTCGACATCGCCATCGTCAAAGTAACCAATGCCAACTCCGCGGCAAAGACGCGCCCGCGAAAGTTATCCTCGACGCCGCGCTGCAACAACACCGTGGAAAACACCCAGAGAATACTACCGCCACAATGCGCCACGCCCAGCACGATCAACGCAAACACAAAACCGGTTGCGCTACCGAAGGCCGCATAAAACACGCCTGCGATGAGAAATGCAATGCCGATCCACGCCTGCATGCGCTTGTCGATCTCGCCCGCCATGCGCCGCGCCACGATCGGCCCAACCGCGGTGCCGATGCCGCGCGCCGCGAAAAGCACGCCGATTCCCGTGGCCGCGCTCTTGCCGACCGGGAAGATGCGTTCTCCAAAAACAGCTAACAGCGTGAGTATTCCGCCGCCGAGTCCCCAAGCCGGCTTAACGAACAACAACGCGAGCACGCGCGGCCGATCCTTGACGTAGCGAATGCCTTCGATCGTTTGGGTGATACCGAGCGCGCGGCCAAGCGTAAGCTTCTGCGGTTCGCGTTTACGGCGCTTTTGCACGCGGATGCTGGCAATCAACGCCGCCGACAGCAGGTAGGTAGCCCCGTCGAGAACAAACGCGACGTCAGTGCCGAACCAGCCGGTGATCACACCGCCGATCGCAGCGCCGAGTGTGAGCATGACCGACCACGTCACCGACGAGATCGCATTGGCCGCGACCAGTTCGCGATCTTCGACAATCGAGGGAATCGCAGCCGTCTTGGCGGGCTCAAAGAAAGTCGAGAGGCCGAGCTGGAAAACCGTCAGCACGTAAACGAGCCACAGTTGATCGGGCGTGCGCACGAACAGAAATCCGAGCACGACCAACGCGCGCAGGATGTCAGTGATGATCATGATGCGTTGGCGGCTGAAACGATCCGCAACGACGCCCGATATTGGACCAAAAAGAAAACTCGGAAGAAAGCGCGCTACTAGCAGCAAGCCGATGTCGCGGCCCGAGCCGGTTAGGTTGAGAATGATTGTGTAGAGCGCGATGGTGTTGAACCAGTCGCCCATTTGACTGACGACCTGGCCGAGCCACAGTTGCCGGAAAGCGCGATTGCGGCGAAGCAGGTCGATGTATCCGACTGGTTTGTAGGTCGGTGGGTTCTTCGTCTCAGCGATTGGTTCGGCCATTCGGCTTGAGCTTGCAGTCCGTTTGATCTCTTGTCAAACGTGCCTTACGCAAGCTGACCGAACGGCTTCAATTTGACGTGTCAGAATCAGAGATCAAAAACAGGAATTGCAGATTTTCGAGGAAACAGTTGCGGCACGCGGTTTGTGAATAGGGACAGCGCGGCGCAGAGGCCACATGGCTTCGCGGGCTCTCCGCACGGGGTCCGTAGCCGCAACTAAGTTTTTTGACATCGCCGATTGTCGAGTGCCAATTGCCAATCGGCAATCGGAAATCGGCAATGCATGTATCTCACCCAGCACGGCAGTCTCGCCCCAGACGAGACTGCCAACTTGCCCAATTCGCCGGAGATGAAGCTGATTTGCTCCCAGCTTCATCTCCGGCACCACACTGCGTGAGAGACGACGTTTTCGAGTGCCTAACGAACCCCCGGTCGCGTTTAGGAGAGCCAATGGACAATCCCCCAAGGTTTGAATCCAACCACCTAAAGGTGGAGCAAGCTTTTTGGGTCCTGCTGATCGTTCCACTCGCGATCGAACTGATCTACGGCACGTTTCCGTTGCTCTATCTCATCCTCGTTCCCATCACAATTTTAGCCACGTACCTGATCTATCACAGCGCGAGGACACGTCTGCAAGCCAAAGCAGACGAGGTTGCAGCGCTCGGCCGTTTGCATCTCGCAACTGCCGAAGCGCTCGCCACCGCGATCGACGCGAAAGATCAAACAACGCATTGTCACGTTCGCCGCGTGCAGATCTATGCCGCGGGAATGGGCGAAGTGTTTGGACTCTCGGTCGACGAAATCGAAGCGCTCAAAGCCGGTGCGCTACTGCATGATGTAGGCAAACTCGCAGTGCCGCCCCACATCTTGAACAAGCCGGGACCCCTGACGCCGGCTGAGTTTGAGAAGATGAAGATTCACACGGTCGTAGGCGCGCAAATCCTCGCCCGTGTGAATTTTCCTTATCCGGTGATTCCGATCGTCCGGCATCATCACGAGCAATGGGACGGCCGCGGCTATCCCGACAAACTGCGCGGCGAGCAGATTCCGATCACCGCGCGCATCATCTCGGTCGTCGATTGTTTTGACTCGGTGCGTGAAGACCGCCCGTTCCGGCGCGGCATGACTTTGGGCGAGGCGACGGCGTTGCTGTTGCGCGGCTCGGGAATCCATTTCGATCCGGTCGTGGTCGAACAGTTCATCAAACACCTGCCGCGTTTCGAGTCGCAGATCGAAGCGATGGGCTTGCAGCACCAACCTGTTAACCACCTGCCGGCGCCGCCGCTTCAGTTGAGCGAGATTGATCTGGACCAGACGCGCGAGCGTGGTTCGTACATCGCTTACGATCAGATCAAGAAAGCGCATCGCGAGGTTTACGCGTTGTACGAGATCGCGCGGACGTTTGGTACGTCGCTGAACATCGAACACACGCTCGAAATCCTCGTCGACAAGGTGGGCCACGTCGTTCCGTTTGACACTTGTGTCGTCTATTTCTTCGACGACGCGAAGGGCTATGCGACTGCGCGTCATGTCGTTGGGAAGAACGCGCAGAAACTCGCGTCGCGATGCATCGTGTTGGGCGAAGGCGTGACAGGATTTGCTTTGGCTAACCGGCGGCCGGTGAACCAGCTTCATCCGAGTCTTGATTTCACGGACATCAATCCCGAAGCCGGCATCAAGTATCGCTCGATGGCCTCGTTACCGCTGTTCAAAGACGACGTGTTGCTCGGCGCGCTTTCAGTCTATTCGAGCGAGCTCGATCAATACACGGACGATCACATGCGTTTGCTGGAGACAGTGACGCGTCTCGCGGCCGACGCGCTTGGCAACGCGATGCAGCACGCAGAGGCTGAGTCGAACGCTCTGACCGATCCGCTCACGGGACTGCCAAACGCACGTTACCTTTCATTGAGATTCGACGAAGAAGCGGCAAGAGCCCGCCGCACCGATCGCGCGTTTCAGGTGATGATGCTGGACCTCGACGAGTTCAAGAACGTCAACGACACGTTTGGTCACAAGACCGGCGACAAGATGTTGCGCGAGGTGGCCCACATCATCGAAGGCCAACTCCGCGAATACGACTTTCTGGCGCGCTACGGCGGCGACGAGTTTGTCGCGCTGGTGCAGGAGATGGCCGGTTCGCAAGTGGACGAGCTGTGCCGCCGCATCGAAAACGCCGTGCAGAAGTTTTCATTGGTGGTGGGCCGGAACCGCTACGCGCGTGTCGGCATCAGCGTCGGCACCGCCACTTTCGGCATCGACGGCAACACGCTGGACCAGCTCGTGGTCTCCGCCGACGAAAAGATGTACCGCATGAAGTCGAGCCACAGGTTAGAACGCACAGTTGCCTAAAATCCTTGCAGCCACAGTTTCAATCTGTGTAATCTGTGGCCAGGAATGGTATCGCCCGCCGAAAACCAAAACGCTACCCTATTAATTGTTGATGACGACCACGCGGCCCGCGAACGGCTGCGCGAAATCTTCGAGACGGCCAAGTACCGTGTCGTCAC
>DASUPR010000365.1:0-6965 GCA_036281015.1 Pyrinomonadaceae bacterium | reverse complement strand
CGACGTTGGCAGCGTGTGTGAGTCGATCGAGTGGATCAGAGATGAGTTGAGCCCGCGCGTGGCGATCTCGCTGATGGCCCAATACTACCCGACGCACCAGGCGGAGACGAATAAGCGCTACGTCTTGCTCTCGCGGCGCCTTCGCGAATTGGAATGGATGAAAGCGACCGCGGCGCTTGAAGAACTCGGCATGGAAGAGGGCTGGGTGCAGGAGTTTGACGGCGCGTCCTATTACTACCGGCCCGACTTCAACGACGCCGAGCGGCCGTTTCGCGATATCAGGGATTTTGAGTAGACGTTTCGTACCTAACCGCAGGACTCCCCGCCGGATAAAACACTCCCAGCAAACGCAATTCACCCGTGCCTGTATTTTCGACGCAGTGCACTTGTTTTCGCGGTAAATAGATACAAGATCCGTAACCAATCGGTTTGGAATCCTCTCCGAGCCACACTCGCCCTTCGCCCTTCAAGATAAACAACACTTCTTCATATTCATGGAAGTGGTCGGGCGCGCGGCCGGGTGGAATCGAGCCGACAAACTGCGTCACTTCTGAGTCGATCAAGACGCGGTACCATCGATCACCTGTGGGCATTGCCCGTTGATCCGCAAGGCGTACAATCGACGTCTTTATCCCACCCTGCTGACGCGGAGCCAGCGAACTCACGAAAGAAACTAACTTTGTTCCAGGGTTTTGAACACGGAAGCTCTGTTGGGCGGGGATAAAAATGCCGGATTGAGGTTCCACCTCGTAGGCAACTTCGTCGATAAAAAGCGTGCAGCTACCCTCCAACGAAAACAGTACTTCATCAGTCTCTTCGTTTCGTAATACGGGCGACAAGCCTGGCTCAAACTCAAGTACTCGCAACGAGATCGCTTTCGCCCCAGTTTCTGGCCCGATTTGATTCCGAATCTTGAGCGTACCGTCACGCATTACGATTTGCTTGGTTTGAGATGGTGCGTGGTGTGTTCGGTGACCGCGGCGAGTTGCAGCGGCGCGTTGGGTCCACCATCACGGCAGTATTCCCTCAGGCACGATCCACGGATGAATCTGCAACGCCAAACGTCCCGCTTGCACCGCCGGATCGGTCGCCGAGAGCTCGCGGGCTTCGTCGATCGAGTTCACACGAAACACGAAGATGCCGCGCAACGTGCCGTTGTCACCAAACGGTCCCGCGACGACGAGCTTTTTCATCTCGGCGAGTTTGCCGATGTTTTCGAGGTGTGCTTTTTGAATTGCCGCCGTTTCGGGAGTCCTTTCAGGCGTCCACTTGTCGCCGCGAACGAGAAACGCGAGATACGCAGTCATCATCTTTTGCGGCGTCGTCGTTTTCTTCATCACGTCTTCCGACCACCACGGATGCATCTCGACCGCGAAGTGTCCGGCCGCGACAGCCGGATCGGCGCCGACCCAACCGCGCGCCTCATCCGCCGACTTAGTGCGAAAGATAAAGACGCCGCGCAGCTCGGGATCGTTCTGTATTGGTCCCGCAATCATCGCCTTGTCTGCTTCCAGCAACGCCTGCGCGTAAGCGAGATGTTGTTTTCGCAGATCGGAATTCTCCCAACCCGATGCGACTTCCTTCGGTCCGCGCTTCAGCAACACAAATTGAAACTCTTTCAGCTTGGATTGCGGCTCGGCTTGCTGTTTCTGCTCTTGCTGCGCGGCGGCAGAGACGACAAGACACAACAACGTGAATAAAACCAAAAGTCTTTTCATTTAAATGTTCCTTGCTGGAGTCCGGTCCGACTCCGCCAGACCCGGAGTTTTGTTTACATTGCGGAAAACAGGCGCGATTATAGCTGGCGAATTGCTAAAGGCGAACCCGGAATTGTACGATTCCGGCCAGTCCCGTCCGCAGAGGTAAAGACGCATGAAAAAACTATTTATCCTGCTGTTGGTCCTCGGCATCACAATCTCCCCTGTTTTCGCCCAGACACAACCAGCTCAACAACCAACCCCAACCTCCGAAGAGTTGGAACAACAAAAGGCCGAGCGGAAGAAGAATGCCTACCGGCTGCTCGACCAGATCATTGACGAAGCGCAATCGCTCCGCCTGCCCGAGAACCGCGTGCGCGTGCAAACCACTGCCGCCGATGTGCTCTGGGATAGCAACCCGGGCCGCGCGCGTTCGCTATTTACAATGGCCGCCGAAAGCGTGGCCGAAATGGGCCGGCAACAGCAGAACACCAATAATCGCCGCGGTGGTCCACAGAATGTCGAACGGCGCGCGTTTCAATTGCGACAGGAGTTAGTGCTGGCCGCCGCACGTCACGACGCACAACTCGCTTATCAATTACTGGCAATCACAAAGCCGGCAGCGCTGCCGGCGCCGCAAGTCGCTAACGCGCGCATGCCACGAGCTCAGTTCAGTCCCGAAGACAATCTCGAACAACAGTTGCTCGGCCGTATCGCGGCGCTCGATCCGAAACTCGCGGCGCAGAATGCGGATCAGATGATGGAGAAGGGCCAGTTTCCGCGATCGCTCAGTGAAGTGATCAATAACCTGTACAAACAGGATCCGGACGCGGCCTCAAAGATGGGCGACAGAACGGTCAAAAAACTCCAGGCGACAAACTTGCTGACGAACGTCGAGGCGGCCAGTTTGGCGCAGATGTTGTTGATGCGTGGCCCTCGTCCGAATGGAACGCCGAACGTTGCCAATCCGACGCTGATTCCCGTACTCGAACAAGGCCCATACGCCGAGTTGCTGGGCAGTGTGGTTGAGATCGCACTGAAGGCCACGCCGCCATCGCCGCAGAATAATCAGCGTGGCCAGATCCAGCGTGCTCGTCCCGTCGCCGCCACTGTTGCCGGACCGGGCTACGTGCCGCCACCGGGAGCAAACGAAGCTCAACTCGAGCAGCAAGGCGCGTTGCGTCTGCTCGCCGGTTTACAAATCGCGTTGCCGTTAATCGATCAGTACGTACCGGCCAAGTCTGCTGCCGTACGGCAAAAACTCTCCGAGTCGGGCATGGGCGCAAACTCGCCGTTCAACATGGCCCAATCGCTGAGCGCGATGCAGGGCAATCCGACATCGGACACGCTGGTCCAGGCAGCGGCTAACGCGCCGCAACAGGCGCAGACACGGCTTTATCAACAGGCCGCGTTGAAAGCTCTCGAGGAAGGCAACGTCGATCGCGCGCGTCAGATCGCGACCAACCACTTGCAAGCGAATGCTCGCGACTCAGTGATGCAGCGAATCGACTTCCGTGAACTGTCGTTAAAAGGCGAGAACGCGCGGCTGGATGAGATCAGGCAAACTATAGCGCGCCTCACGTCAGACGGTGAAAAGCTCAACATGATTCTTCAGCTCGCCCGCGAAACACAAAAGGCGAATCCGAAGCTGTCAAATCAATTGCTCGACGAAGCAAGACAGATGACAAACCATCGCGCGACGAGTTACGAGCAATTCGATTGGCAATTAAAAGTCGCGCGCGCTTTTGCGACTGTCGATCCGGCGCGAAGTTTTGAAGTCTTGGATCCGGGCATCAGCCAACTCAACGAATTGCTCGCCGCCGCCGCGGTGTTGAATGGTTTTGAGATCAACATGTTTCGCGAGGGCGAGCTCTCGATCCAGGGCGGCGGTGGATTGACGTCCATGGTCCAACGGTTTGGTCAGGAACTCGGTGCGCTAGCGGACAAAGACCTCGAACGCGCTGAAACGCTGGCCGGAAGGTTTCAATATGCTGAGGCGCGCATCATGGCGCGTCTCGCGATCGTGCAGGGGTTGCTCGGATTAAGCAGACCAACGACGCCGGGTCAGGTAAACGTTTTTCGCAACTAGATAAAAAAGGCCGCGGATGCTTAGGTTTTTCTTGAGGCTGGGTATCTTCGGCCTTTTTCTTCTGAGTGCACTAGACTCCTCTTTTCTCGTCCTGCCGTTTGGCAACGATCTGTTGCTCATTGCGCTGGTCAGCAGGGACCGCAGTAGTCTCATGTGGATCGCCTACGTGCTGGTCTCGGCGATCGGCTCGCTCGTCGGCGTCTTCATAATCGATGTGATCATGCGCAAGGCCGGTGAAAAGGGACTCGAGCATTTCGTCAGCGCCAGGAAAATAAAAAAGTTCAAAGCAAAGATCGAAAACAAAGCCGGGCTGTCGGTTTTCGTCGCGACGATCCTGCCGCCGCCGTTTCCCTTCACGCCAGTGGTGATGACGGCCTCCGCATTCCAGACTCCGCGTGCCAAGTTACTCAGCGCCGTCTTTTTCGGACGATTGGTCAGATGCACGACCGAGGCTGTGTTGGCGCTGTATTTCGGGCGCAAATTGATCGCCTACATCAATTCTGACGTGGTCACCTACGCGGTTTATGGATTGATTGCGTTGGCTGCTGTTTTGAGCACGTTGTCGCTGATTACTTGGTTGCGGCGGAAGTAAACGGGAGGTAGAATCCCGAACCACAAAAACCTCCCGGAAGGAGCCGCAGCATGCCAGAGAGACGTGGCGTCCAGGCCACCGACGAAATAAAAGCAGAATGGGCGTTTGCTTATAAAGTCTACCTCAGGGCGCCAGGCGACCGCTTTGACAAGAAGAAAGATCGAACCGCCCGAATCGATTACGTAGCCCAGGAGATGAAACTGACACGGAAACAAGCTAAACGGCGAATTAGAAACTACGAAGCCTGGCAGAGAAACATCAAAAAAGGCATCGTCGCACCGTAGCGCAGATCGACCCCTTCACGTTTTCTGTGTAAGTCTGTGTTTTCACAGAGGACGTGGAGGTGTGTTCTGCCTTGCTAAAACTTCGTGCCTTTGAGTTCCTTGTACATGTCTTCGACGTTCGGCACCGCGAAGTTTTGAAACCCGAAGTCTTTGTACTTCTCGGGCAGCTTTAACTGCTGCTTCGCCTGCTCGATCGTTAGACCATCCGAGATCGCCTGCTTCACGCGCGTGCGCAGATCGTCGAGATAATCTCTGAATTCGCGAATCTCGGCCGCCGTCGCAACCTCACCATGACCGGGAACAAACTTCGCGTTCGGATATTGGGCCACGAGCTTGTCCAGCGACGTGATCCAGTCGCTGACAGTCGCGTCGACGAGATTCGGCAGCGTCTTGCGCCAACCCATGTCGCCCATGAACACGACGTTCGCATCCGGCACATACGCGAGCACGTCGCCGCCGGTGTGACCGGGCAAAGTAAACAGCACTACTTCGCGTTTGCCGAGGTGCAGGTGAACCGCGCCGGCAGAAAACGTCACGCTCGGATTTGTTAACTTGATCGTCAGCATCGCGTCGAGACGGCGAATCTGCCGTTCGAGCGGCGCACGCTTGTCCGCCTGGTCGGCCGGAGTCTCGCTCAACTGTTTTGACGCCGCGTCACGTCGCTTTTGCAGTTCCTCAGCAACGGGCAGAAAGCGGCGATTCTTCGTCGTTTGCCATTCCATCAACTTCTCGTGCGCGATGATCGGCACGCCGCGCGCCGCGAGCACCTGGTTGCCGCCGCTGTGATCGAGATGATAGTGGGTGTTCATCGCGTACTTGATCGGCTGCTTTGTTTCCGCCGCGATGACGCCGATCAAGTCTTCAACCGCTTCCGGCGTTAAGAACGTATCGACCAGCAACACGCCCTCGTCGCCCACGACAAAACCGGCGTTGCCGGTCGCCAATCCACCGGTTTTCGCAATCGCCGCGTACACGCCGTCGTTCACCTTCACGAGGGTGAAGTGGTCTTCCGCTTTTGGCGGCGCCACAACAAACACGAGGGCCAGAGCCCAAATCAGGAGAGTTAGAGTTTTCATGGTAAGTGGTCTTAGATAATACAACAGGTTATATTGTGGCCCTCCCAAAAACTCCAGGAGGTTTGCCGTGAACTTCAATTTTCGACCGCGCCAACTGTGGTTGAGCGGGTTCTTCCTTATCTGTGTGGGACTGTTGCTTATGTCTTCCTGTACTGACGCTCCAAACGCAACACCGACCGGCCCGGCAACTGCTGACGAAGCCGGGAAGTTTTTGACCGATGCTGAAAAGCGGCTGTTGGAACTCGCGATTGGCGCGAGCCGGGCCGACTGGATCAAGAGCACGTACGTTACCGACGACACCGAAGCGCTCGCGGCTGCGGCCAATGAAACTTTCATCGGTGCAACGACCGAGCTCGCCGAACAAGGGCGGCGCTTCGAATCGTTGAACCTTTCACCGGAAGCAAAGCGCAAACTGCTGCTCTTGAAACTCTCGCTCACGCTTCCGGCGCCGAGAGATCCGGCCGAACGCACTGAGCTCACGAAGATCGCCGCGTCCATGGAAGGCGATTACGGCAAAGGCAAGTTCTGCCCTGACGGCGACAAGGGAAAGTGTTTCAGTCTGCCGGAGTTGGAACAGGTCATCGGCACGAGTCGCGATCCGGAAGAGTTGAAGCGCGTTTGGGCCGGTTGGCACCAGATCGCGCAGCCGATTCGCAAAGACTACGTGCGCTTCGTCGAGCTCAGTAACAAGGGCGCGAAGGAGATGGGCTTCAAAGATACGGGCGCGATGTGGCGTTCGAAGTACGACATGGAGCCAGACGCTTTTGCCGCCGAGATGGAACGGCTGTGGCAGCAGGTGAAGCCGCTTTACGACTCGCTCTACACCTACACGCGCCGCAAGCTTTCCGAGAAATACGGCAAGGAAGTCGTTGCGGAAGACAAGCCGATTCCCGCGCACCTGCTCGGAAACATGTGGGCGCAAACGTGGGGCAACATCTATCCGTTGCTCGCGCCCGCCACGTCCGACCGTGGTTACGACCTGACAGCGATTCTGAAAGCACGAAATACCGACGCTAAGCAGATGGTTCGTTACGGCGAGGGTTTCTTTACTTCGCTCGGGTTTGAGCCGCTGCCGGCGAGTTTCTGGGAACGATCGATGTTTACGAAGCCCGCGGATCGTGACGTGGTGTGTCACGCGAGCGCGTGGGACATCGATTACGAAAAAGACGTGCGGCTGAAGATGTGTATCCAGATCAACGAGGAAGACTTCTCGGTGGTCCATCACGA
>DASUPR010000364.1:0-3100 GCA_036281015.1 Pyrinomonadaceae bacterium | reverse complement strand
GGCGGGAATTCGTTTTTTGCCGGAATGGACCATGCGGATCGTGTCGATCAGCTCCTTTCGCACCATGTTCTTCAGTAGGTAGCCTGAGGCGCCCGCTTTGAAGGCGCGTGCAGCCTGTGCATCGCCGGTGTAAGTGGTCAGCACGATGATGCGGGAGTCGGGAAACTCTTCGCGGATTTTGAGTATCGCGTCGATGCCGTTGACCTCAGGCATCTGCACGTCCATCAGGGTCACGTCGGGTTTGTGAATGCGAAACTGTTCGAGCGCTTCACGCCCGTTGCTGGCTTCCGCGACGAGTAGCATGTCCGGTTCACCTGCGAGTACCGCGGCGATGCCTTCGCGCAGCATCGGATGATCGTCCACCGAGAGAATTCGAATCGGACCAGTCGTGGTCATGGTGTTGTGCCGACGAGTCTACTACGACTTTGCCACGGATTACACGCGTAGTCAGGATTTAGCCGGTGTAATCCGTGGCTAATTTTTGTTTAGTCCTGTTCAAATTCAAAGTCCATGCCAAACTGCTTCGGGAAATCATCGCCACCGATGCCGGTTCCCATGACAACTTCGTTCGCTTCACCGATCAACGTAAGTTCGGGAGCTTCGTAATTGTTTTGCATTGGCTTTCCTCCTTTCTTCAATTATTGCGGAGCCACAGTTCGAGCAAAATAATCTGGCGCAACTGCGATTCGTTGCAGTCGAGCCCGAGGCTCAGACGCTCCAGACGCGAGCGCAGGCTCGCATGGTCCACAAACCCACGCTCAACGCAGTGCAATTTCTCTGTCTTCAGTAACACGTGGGCCAACGGCCGCGACGCCTTCTGCCATGGGGCGTTGAACGAACCCTTCGATCGACGCGCGCGCAATTTGGCGGGCCAAAGGTCAGACAACGCGGAGCGCATCAGTTTTCGCGGCTCACCGGGCCGGCAAAGAACATCGGCCGGGATCGTCATCAGAAACTCGACGAGCGGACGATGGCCGAACGGATGTGTGTAAATCAGGTGTTGTAATGGTTCGGGTGCTTGCAGCGTGCGTAGTTCGAGCGCAAGCGACAGGGAATAGAAATGTTTGCGGCGTTCCGGTTCGGCGTGTCGCCAATCGTTCGAGAGGAAGCTTGCCGGTTCGGAAACATCGGTTCGCTTGCTAAATGCGTCGCGGAGAGATGTCTCTTCGTTCTTGGGCGCGTATGAACCGTCGGCGGTCGCGTAGATCGCGGCTGGTGTCAGTGAAGGCGGAAGGGCGGCCTGAGCGGCGTGCCACAGAATCTGGTAAACCGGACGCCGGAGAATCTTGCTCCACTCCAAACTTTCGGTAAACGCGCGGCCGATTTGAAAGCGACGCAAGGAGCCGGCGACCTGAAGGCTGTCGTCAAACCAGTTACCCATTAACAGGTCGCCGTTTTGTCCGGTGAGAATTGTTTTCGCGCCGGCTCGCTTTGCGGTCTCCGCGACGGACGTGAGCACGGCTTGAAAAGCTTCGGGCATCGCGCCGGTTACTTGTGTTTCAGAGATAACCGGAACGTCACGCGTCGAGATGCGCCTTCCTTCAATGCCGCAGTGCGCTTCGATTTCGCGAATAAATGGCTCGTCGAGCGAGTTCTGCCACGTAAAGCTCACGGTTTCGAGACGCGGCGCGCTAACGGCGCGGCTTCGAATCAGGTCGTTGGCCATGCAGACAACTGACGACGAATCAAGACCGCCACTGAGCTCGGCGAGCACAGGTGATTCGGTCTGCAGCCGAACGGCCACGGCCTCGCGAAACAGTGCGCGCAGTTCTTCTTCATACTGGTGCTGGTCTTGATACCGGATCGTGTCGCCGGTCGGCATGGACCAGAACCGCGTAATCTTTGTTTCGTTCGCCGAGACGCACACGGCGTGTCCGGGCGGAACCGAGTAGATGCCTTTGTACGGTGTGCGATTCGGGCAGCCGCCAAACGTCAGAAATCCGGCGATGTAGTGCTCGTCGAGCTCCGTGATTCCCGTTTCCTCGATCAGAGACTGCAAAGAGCTGGACCACTGAACGCGCCCGTTTTGCACGTGATAGTAAAGAGGGCGAACGCCTGCAAAGTCGCTGGCCAGCACGGTGGCCCCGGTCTCGCGATCGCGAAGCACCAAACTCCAGTCGCCGATCAGGTGAACGAACCCGGCAGAGCCCCAGCGTTCGTACGCGGCGCGCGCAATCGCTACATTGCTGGACTCTCTATGCAAAGACTCTTTTAAGCGGGATAACAAATCGGATCGATTATCCAGGCGTCCATCCCAATGCAGAACTTCCATTTCAATCCCTCCTACGCAACGTGCAGCGGCCTGAGCCGTTGTTGATAAGCCGTCGAGCCGTACACAACGCGCCCGTCCACTTCCACCCACGCGTGTGAAAAGAACGGCGACGGCCGATAACCGATAACCAAACGCGCGTGAATGCCATGTCTTCTCAGCAATCGAACCGTACAAACTGCCCGTTGCAGACACAGGACCGGCTTCCAGTAGAAACACGTCGCCAGCAGGACCGCGTCGCAGATCGTCTTTTCCAAACCGGCGCCGGCTGTCCGGGTCGAAATGGTCTGCCGTCTCAACTGCGACAGAACGCGCCCGGAGCCCAGTAACCAAAGCATCAACTCGTAGCGCACGATCTCGTAAAGCGCTCTGAACACGAGCCTAATGCTTGTCATGACGCAACCTCGATTCTGATCAGCGCCTGCTGCTCGAGCGCTCTTAAAAAACCAAGCGTGTGTTCGCGTGCGGTCGCTCGCGCAATGTGATACGCGTTGCTGATCTCACTCGCGATACTCTCCAACGACAGTTGCTGCTCGATCCCGCGCCAGATGCGCGCGCCGGTCTCGTTGGACGTAAACATGCGCCCGTTTCCGGCGTGTAAGATCACGACTCCGTCGTCGTGAAACGAGCGCACTGCTTCGCGATTCACCGTAAAACTCATCTCGCTGATTTGATTTGCCATTGCTGTGTGAACCTCTTTCTTTCGAATACGGGCAAGAGGATAGGCCCACCTGCAGATTCGAAACACACTCGTATCGGTAGAATTGAGGCCGCGCTTTTCCGTGGTGGCGGGAT
Organism: Pyrinomonadaceae bacterium; assembly: GCA_036281015.1. Classification (GTDB taxonomy): domain Bacteria; phylum Acidobacteriota; class Blastocatellia; order Pyrinomonadales; family Pyrinomonadaceae; genus PSRF01. The sequence goes on along the minus strand of DASUPR010000364.1, from coordinate 36 downwards.
ACTACTAAAGGGTTAGAGGGATGCCGGTGCGAAACG
>DASUPR010000363.1:0-10065 GCA_036281015.1 Pyrinomonadaceae bacterium | reverse complement strand
CGCTTCGTCGAGATCGCGCTCAACTTCGCCCCAATCAATATCGCTGAGCGGCGAACCGAAATTGTGAGCCGCGACACGCAGGTCCAGATCGTAAACACGATTGATTTCGCGCTCCGCATTCTTCAGCGGCGCCAACAGGCTCGAACCCACATACAGCACGGTGATGTTCATGCGACGCCTTCCAACTGATCTTCCAGACTCCGGCTAATTTCACGCAGCTTCGCGAGCGCTTCTGTGTCCGCGTCCCAGTAGCCGCGTCCATTCGCTTCCAACAAACGCTGCGCCAGCGCGTGCGCCGAATGCGGATTCAGATCGCGCAGCCGTTCCAGCATCGACTCGTCAAACAGAAACGTGTTTGCGACCTCGGTATAAATCCAGTCGTCGACGGCATCCGCCGTTGCACTCCAGCCAAAAGTATTCGAAACGTGGTTCTCAATCTCAGCCACGCCGCGGAAGCCGTGCTTGAGCATGCCTTCGTACCACTTCGGATTCAGCGTCTTCGTGCGCGTTTCAAGACGCACTGTTTCTTCCAAGGATCGTATCTTTACTTCGCGCGACAGCGTGTCAGACAAATAAATCGCCGGCTTCGCCCGCGCGCGCTTCTCGACCGCCTTCGACACGCCACCGAGATATTCGAAGTAGTGGTCCACGTCTGTCAGCCCAATCTCGAACGTGTCGATGTTCTGATACGTCGCCTCGACGCGCGACAAAGCGCGGTCCATCGCGACGCGCGCTTCCCTGCCCTCGAACGCGCGACCTCGTGAATCGTGGCCGTAAGCGAAACACTTGCGCGTCACGAAAAGATCGCCGAGTGTCTCTTCGCGCTCCCATTGCGAATCCATCACCATGAAATTCACGTTGGCGCCGTAATTACCCGGCGCATTCGAAAACACACGCACGGCAGCTTCGTCTTCACTGCTCGCTTCGTGGTCCATCTGTTCAGTGACGTGCTTACGCACGAAGTTCATCTCGAGCGGTTCATCTAATCGCGCCACCAGGCGCACTGCCTTGTCGAGCAATTGCACGGTCGGACTGAACAGATCGCGAAAGATCCCCGAAACTGTCATGACAACGTCGATGCGCGGCCGTCCTAATTCCGCCAACGGAATCGCCGTGACGCTCGTGGTCCTGTTAAGTGCGTCGCGCACCGGCCGCACGCCCAACAGCCAAAGCGCCTGGGCCACGCCCTCGCCCTGCGTCTTGATATTGTCGAGTCCCCAAAGCACGAGCGCCATCGCTTCGGGATAACGGCCGTGCTCGCTGCGGTAACGTTCGAGCAGACTCGTGGCGACGATTTCGCTGCGGGTAAACGCGGCGGCCGAAGGGACTGAGTAAGGATTGATGGCGTGCGTGTTTCTTCCGGTCGGCAGAACGTCGGGATTCTGAATGATGTCGGCGCCCGGCCCGGGCTCGATAAACTCGCCACGCAGCGCGCGCACGAGCGACTCGATTTCCGTATTGGTCTTTAGTTTCCGAGAGACGCTTTCGAGCAAAGCGAATACTGGTTGAAAAATCCCTACATCCAGGCCGTGCTTTTGCGCCAGTTCAGTGGCAGCGCCCCCGGCAACAAACTCTCGCACTGCCTCGTCAACAATTTCCTGCGGCAACGCGCGAATACCATGTTCCGGACGATCAAACGACGCGATCATCTTGAACAGATCGATTTGCTCACCAGCCGACGAAGCGCGGCCAAACACGTGCAGACCCGTAGGGATCAGCCGCTGCTCCAGCTCCAGCAACTGCTCGTAGAGATCAAACACTCGAGCATCGCGCTTGGTTGAGTCCATTTCTGACAGGGATTTTAACGGATTGCGGGCGCCAATTTCACAAACTGCGCCTGGAGTATCTCGGCCAGCCGTCGTGTCTCCTCGCTCGACTCAAACTCTTTCTGCGTATCGACCACGATCACGCGCGCGCGTGTCTTCCGCAGCGCGACATTGAGCTCGCGCAACTCGGCTTCGATCTTGAGATGGCGCAAAGCGCGCACGTTGAGCCCTTTGCGCCGCAGCGGAACATTGGAACGCCCGTCGGTGAAAAGTAACACAACCGTCTCGCCAAACTTATCGCCGACCAGGTTGATCAGTTCAATCGTCGTGACGAGCCCCGCGCCGAGCGGTGTGCTTCCGCCCATTCGCAACGAATCCAGCACGCGCCGCGCGCGCAGAATGCTTCGCGACGGCGGCAAATCGAGATTCGCCGTCATCCCGTGAAACGAAACGATCGCCACGCTGTCGCGATTCAAATACGACTTGCGCAGCAGCTTGAGAATCGTGCTCTTCGCACGCGCGATGCGATTCGCCGCCATGCTGCCCGACGCGTCGATCGCAAAGATAAACAAAGTGCCCTGTTTATCTTTCAGCAGCTTATAACGCAACGCGTTCGAGGAGATCGGCGTCAACGGCGCGCGCGTCTGCGCGACCATCGCGCGCATCGTCGCATCAACCGCCACTCGCGCGCCGTTATTCTTGAACTCAACCGAACGCATGTATCGTCCGCGCAACTGTTGCATCGCAGCCTTCGCCCCCGCCGAACGCCGCGTCTTCGTACTCGATTTGCGCGTGCGATCTTTCGGTTGCAACTGATCTTCAAGCCGCGACTCGCGTCTTCGATTCTCAATCGCCGGCGGCGATGGTCCATCCTTCTTATTCGGCCGCGCGCCATTGCGAGACTTAGAGGGAGAGGGATTTGGTGGATTGAAAGTGGGATCTCGACCAGCAGAACCCTCTTGGTCCCCGTCTTCATCCCCTTCCCCTTGATCGTGCGGTTGTGGCGCCGTTGAATTTTGTGGCAACACTTCTTCGACTGCCTGTGCGATCTGTTCGCTCGTCGCCGTCTCGTCCAGCGCATCGCGCCGCAAGCGGTGCCGCAACGACATCGCGGAAACGCGCCGCACATCATCATCATTAACCGCGCGACGTCCTTCAAATGCCGCCAACGCGCGCGCCGCACGCATGATCGTGAGCTCGCCGCGATGACCGTCGACCCTCAAGTCCGCACAGAGCTGCGCGATCTTCTCGAGTATCGGCCGCGGCACGTTGACCTTTCGCAAATTCGAACGGGCCCGCGCAATGCGCTTCGCCAACTGCTGCTGTTCAGGCGCAAACGACTCGCAAAACTCCGGCGCGTCACGGTCATAAGCATCGCGGCGCACGACAATGTCCACGCGATTCTTCAGGTAGTTTTCGGTAACGACCTCGGTGTGCAACCCAAAACGATCGAGCAACTGCGGCCGCAGATCGCCTTCCTCCGGATTGCCCGAACCGATCAAAACAAAACTCGCCGGATGCTCAACCGAGATCCCCTCGCGCTCCACCCGGTTTCTGCCCGTAGCGGCCACGTCCAGCAACAGATCGACCAGGTGATCTTCCAGCAGGTTCACTTCGTCGATGTAAAGAAACCCGCGATTGGCGCGCGCCAGCAAACCCGGATCGAAAACCTTCCTTCCCGACGCCAAGGCCCGCTCAATATCAATCGTCCCGCAAACCCGATCCTCGGTCGCGCCCAGCGGCAGTTCGACCACCGGAACCGGCACGGATTGCGGCTTGCGGTCTTGTTTCGTCAGACACTCCGAACACGGATTGGACGGATCGCAATTAAAAGGACAGCCGGCCACCACTTTGATCGGCGGCAACAATCCCGCCAGCGCGCGCACCGCCGTCGACTTCCCCGTCCCGCGATGGCCCATGATCAAAACGCCCCCGATCAGCGGATCGACGAGGTTCAGAATCAAGGCCAGCTTCATCTCTTCCTGGCCGACTATGGCTGTGAATGGATAGGTCATCCGACTCGAACTCTTGCCGAGTCTTTTAACGGAAAAAGCCGATCCGTGCAAACGCGAAAGTTGAAGTGCAGCGCCACAGAAAAATTCTTGACATCACCGCGGAATGGGAATAGAGTGCCGCCCACTCCCGGTTCTAAAAAGCTCGACAATTGATTCGATGTACTGTTGAAGCAGAGGTCCTGTTCTTCTGCTCTCTCTCTCACGACCAAAGGCTCGCCCTTGGTTCACTTCTAGGTGAGGGGACTCATCACTCTGGTCAATCCCCCGACGACTTGAGCTGCTTTTCATAACGTCAAGCAGGGTTCCATTACGGCAGAGCTGTGCAGTTTGCCGGCGGGTGAACTGTCTCGTTCTGCGATCCAACCGCGTTTGCAGCTCCTAGGAGGTGAAATTTCACATGAGGAAAGTCCTACCTATCCTGACTCTGCTCTTGTTTGCCGTGGCGCTCGTCTTACCTTTGAGTTCGCCGCAAACTGTCGAGGGTCAATCCGCGACCGAAGCTCTCACCACCGACATGGACGCCAAAACTGATGATCTCTTTAACGGCTTTGGTGTGAAGGGCGTCCCGATCGATGAGTGTCTAAACGAACCCGAACCACCAACCGCCCGCGGTAATGGGCGGTTTGAAGACAACAAATTCATTTTCTCTGAACGCGAAACTATCGAGGACGGTCTTGGACCAACCTATAACGACGTCGGCTGTGTTGAGTGTCACCAGTCAGTTGACACCGGCGCATTCGGCCAGCAAATGGAATTCAGGGCCGGCCACCTCGTCAACGGCCAGTTCGTCGACGCTCCAGGCGGACAGTTAATACATGCTCGAGCCACCGACTCCGATATCGTGGAACACATCTCGACTGCTGAAACGGTCAAGTCGTTCCGCGTTACGCTGAGCACGCTCGGCGACGGCTTCGTCGAATGTCTCGCCAACGCCACGTTGCAGAACAACGTGGCTGCGCAACCATTCGCACAGCGCGGCGTGCTGACGCAGGTTCCGGTGACGGAGGCTAACAACACGTTGCGTATCGGCCGCTTTGGCTGGAAAGCGCAACACGCGAGCCTCGTGTCCTTCTCGGGCGATGCTTATCTCAACGAAATGGGCATCACCAATCCGTTCGACGGCTTTGGCGGCAGAAGTTCGAGTGCTCCGGATGCGGGAACGCACGAGAATCCTGCCAGCACGGCTGAAGGTGTTATCAACGTAACTTTCCCGTCGCCTTTCGATCCCGTTGAGGATCCTGAAGACGACGGACTCGACGTGTTGGCTTTCGCAGATTTCATGGCGGCCACACGTGCGCCGCGCCGCCAACAGCCAATACCAGCGGCAGCTACGCGAGGCGATTCACTCTTTACCAGCGTGGGTTGCGCTGTTTGCCACACGCGTACTTTCGTAACCGCGGCTCCGGGCACGCTCATCAATGGCGGCGCGTTTGCAGTTCCGGCAGCTCTCGGAAACAAAATCATCCATCCGTTCAGTGACTTTGCGTTGCACAACGTGGGCACGGGCGATGGTATCGTGCAAAACGCGGGGCAGGGTTCAGCAAACATGCTGCGCACTCCGCCGTTGTGGGGCATTCGCGCCCGCAACAGGCTGATGCACGAAGGACTGAACATCACGATCTTCGATTCGATCCAACTTCACGCCGGTCAGGCAACAGCATCGAGGAACAACTTCAATGCGTTGTCTGCGGCGCAAAGAAACGATCTGATCGCATTTGTGTTGTCGCTATAAACTAGCGCGACATCACGACAAGGCGGCACGAAGCTCGCCGGACCCGAACCCGGCGAGCTTCCCTTCACCTCAAATCAACTTATGAAATCATTTTGTCTTCTCATCCTGCTTTTATCCCTGATTAGCGGTTGCGCGAGGAACAAACAGCCCGTCGCCGAAACAGCACCACCTTCCTATCAACCAACGCCGGAAACACCACCATCACCCGAGCGGCTTGCTTCCGTGCCTGCGCCGCAAACTCCCGAGGTCGAACAAGCAGTCAAACGAGTCTTCAAAGATCTCGCTGTAGTTCATCCGGATTACAAGTCGGGGTTTCTGGCCGGAGATTTCAACGGCGATCTCTCGCAGGACCTGGCAGTGGTGCTGAAACCGGTGCCTGAGAAACTGGCGGACATAAACGAGGAGCATCCGCCGTGGTTGTTGCGCGACCCGCGTGCGCCGCACAATCCGCGCTCGGCACTGCGAGTCGAGAAAGACGAAGCGTTGCTGGCCGTGATTCATGGTTACGGCAAGAACGACTGGCGCGATCCGGACGCGACGCAGACGTTTCTGCTCAAGAACGTGGTCGGTTCGAACATGCGCGTGCAGAACGGAATGGAGTTCGTCAGAAACTTCCGCCTTAAAAAGAAGCCGCGCCCGCAGGGTGATCTGATCGGCGAAACGCTCAAAGGCAGTGAAGGCTATCTCTATTACAACGCCGCGACCTATTCGTGGTACGACCCGAAGACATATAAAGGCGAGGTTGAAACGCCGGGTGTGTTTCACGGCCGCAAACCAGGAGGTGATCCTTCGAATGCGCAACAGTAAAGTGCTTAGTGGTGTGCTTGTCGTTGTGGCTTTTGCGCTCGCAGTTCAGGCTCAACAGCCGGCGGTGAGCACGATCACGGCTGAAGAGTTAAAGACAAAAATGGCGAACAACGAGCAGGTGACGGTGATCGACGTGCGCTCATCCGAGGGTTTCGCCGGCAGCAGTACGACCGTGAAAGGCTCGATCCATTTCAAGCTGAGAAAACTGAAGAGCCGGCTTAACTTTGCGCCACTGAAAGACCTCCCGCGCAACCGCGAGATCATTACCTACTGCGCATGTCCTCGAGATCAGTCGAGCATCGCTGCTGCACAGATCCTGCAAGCAGCCGGTTTTACGCGCGTCCGAGTATTGCAAGGCGGCTGGCACGAATGGCTCCGCGTCAACGGCCCCGTGCAGCCGCGCGCGAAGAGTTAGGAGGTGGCAGAGCCCTACTGTCCACCCGCTTCTCTGTGCCTCTGTGCCTCGGTGGTTTTTCCTGAGAATAACTAAACACCGAGAAACACAGAGCGCACAGAGAAGAGATTCCGGCAACAAAGCTGCGGGCAGCCGTGGTCAGAATCAGGTTTCTCCAATAAAATGGCCGCGGAGGAAAATCGAATATATTAGAGGTCAGCAAACTCGGCTGCGTCCGCGGAGATCGCCGGCTGTTTAGGGGTCTCGATCTTTCGCTTTCGCCCGGCACCTTCGTCCAACTCACCGGCCCGAACGGAAGCGGCAAGACTAGTTTGCTGCGCATCCTGTGCGGACTCCTGGCGCCGGCGGAAGGTGAAATCAAGTGGCAAGGTGCGAATATTCGCGCGCTGGGTGAGGAATATGTCACGGCGGTGACTTACCTCGGCCATCGTCCCGGTGTAAAAGACGAACTGACCGCACTTGAAAATCTGCGCATCTCAAATGCGCTAAACGGCGTCGAAGTCAGCCACGATAGCGCCGTCGACGCATTGCAACGAATGGGATTGGCCGGCCGCGAACATCTTCCGGCACGGTACTTGTCAGAAGGTCAACGCCGGAGAGTTGCGCTCGCACGATTGCTTGTTTGCAACACGCGTCTCTGGCTGCTCGACGAAGTAATGACTTCGCTGGATAAAGGCGCCGTCGGGCTGGTTAGATCTTTGATTGAGAACCACGTGAACAGCGGCGGCATCGCCATCGTCGCGACGCATCAGGAACTGGGATTGCCGCCCGGTGTGACCAGACGACTCGAACTCACTACGTGAACGCACCTTCGAGCTTATCGATGTTGCGCTGGATCGTTTGGCGCGATCTGATGCTGGCCTGGCGCCGGCGTTCCGACATGCTGTCGACGGTTTTCTTCTTCGTCATCGTCGTCAGTTTGTTTCCGCTGGGAATTGGACCAGAGACGCAGTTGTTGCGCTCGATTGCGCCGGGTGTTGTTTGGGTCGCGGCGTTGTTGGCGTCGATGCTTTCGTTGGGACGGTTGTTTGCAAACGACTACCATGACGGAACGCTCGAGCAGTTACTGTTAACGCCACAGCCGCTTTTTCTGGTCGTACTCGGCAAGGTGCTGGCGCACTGGATCATCGCGGAGATTCCGCTGGTCCTGATTGCGCCGCTGGTTGGAGTGCAGTTTGATTTAAGCCAGCAGACGTTGCTTGTGTTGTTTGTTAGTTTGCTCGTGGGCACACCGATATTGAGTTTGATCGGATCGGTTGGAGCAGCGTTGACGTTGGGATTACGTGGGGGCGGCGTTCTGATCTCGATTTTGATATTGCCGCTGTACATTCCGGCGTTGATCTTTGGAGCGGGAGCAGTTGAGGCGACGATCATCGGCATGGATCCCGCGCCGCATTTGTATTTGCTCGGCGCATTCGCAATCGTGTCGTTGCTCTTCTCGCCCTGGGCGGCGTCCGCGGCGCTACGCATCTCTTTGGAGTGATAAATGAACCTCTACAAATACGCATCACCAGCGACGTTCTATCCGGTCGCAGGCAAGATGATCCCGTGGTTTGCGATCCCCGCAGCGATATTGTTCGCCGTTGGGATGTACGTCGGCTTCTTTGTTGCGCCGACTGACTTCCAACAGGGCGACGCATACCGCATCATCTTTATTCACGTGCCGGCGGCGTGGATGGGAATGTTTCTCTACGTGCTGATGGCGATCTACGCCGGCATCGGTTGGGCGTTCAACGCGCGGCTATCGTCGATGATGGCGTCGGCGATCGCAGTAACGGGCGCGATGTTTACGTTGCTGTCGCTCGTGACCGGCGCGTTTTGGGGTAAACCAACGTGGGGCACCTGGTGGGTTTGGGACGCGCGCATGACGTCGACACTCATCCTGCTGTTTCTCTACGCCGGTTTCATTTCGCTGCAGGCTGCGATTGACGATCCGCGCCGCGCCGACCGCGCAGGCGCAGTGCTCGCGCTCGTCGGCGTGATCAATGTCCCGATCATTTATTTTTCAGTGCAGTGGTGGAATACACTGCACCAGGGCGCGACCATTCGTATTCTCGGTAAACCGACCATCGCCGCACCGATGCTCACGGCCATGCTGATCATGCTGGCTGCGTGTTGGCTGTATTCGGTTGCAGTCGTGCTCTCACGCCTGCGTTGCATTATTTTAGAGCGAGAGCAGAACGCTGCCCGCTTCGCGGAGGTGAATGCTTAAATGAACTGGCCAGATCTATCGATGGGAGGTTATGGTTTCTACGTTTGGGGATCTTACCTCTTTTCTTTAATCGTCATTGTTTGGGAGCTCGTGAGCCTGCGCCAGCGCAAAAAAGCGTTGCTCAAGCAGGAAGAAAGATCTCCCGCTATGAGTCCTACTGTTCTAAGAGGAAGTGCGAATGAAACGACGTCATAAAAGAATCGGAATTATCCTCGTCGGACTTGCCGGACTCGGCATCGCGACGTTTCTGGTTGCGAGCGCGTTTCGGCAAAACTTAGTCTTCTTTTTTAGTCCCACTCAAGTGGCTGCCAAAGAAGCGCCGATCGATCGCGCGTTTCGCATCGGCGGTCTCGTTCAGGACGGCACACTGAAACGCGATTCGGACGGTTTGACTGTGCGCTTCACCGTGACCGACACTGCTGCGAGTATTCCGGTGGTCTACAAAGGCATCCTGCCGGATTTATTTAAAGAGGGCCGCGGTTGCGTGGCGCAGGGCAAGATCGGTCCTGACGGCGTCTTTCAGGCGGATCAGGTGCTCGCGAAACACGACGAGAACTACATGCCGCCCGAAGCCGGTGAGGCCATCGATAAAGCGAAGCACGCGAAAGAGGCTGCTAAATCCGTCGTTGCCAACTAAATAAATGATTCCAGAGATTGGTCAGTTCGCACTCGTTATCGCGTTGCTGCTCGCGTTAACCCAGGCGACGTTGCCGCTGATCGGCGCTTCGCGTGGTAATCGTACGTGGATTGCGCTCGCCGCACCCGCCGGCCAGGCGCAGTTTCTCTTCGTGACGATCGCGTTCTGCTGCCTCGCGTATTCTTTCATCACCAACGACTTCTCCGTTCTCAACGTCGCGACCAATTCCAATTCGCAACTGCCGTTGCACTATCGTCTCGCGGCGACGTGGGGCTCGCACGAAGGTTCGCTGTTGTTGTGGACCTTGATGCTCGCGCTGTGGACTGCTGCGGTTTCGCTTTTCAGCAGGCACTTGCCTGACGAGATGGTTGCGCGTGTGTTGAGCGTGATGGGCATCGTGAGCATCGGCTTCCTGCTGTTCATGTTGCTGACGTCGAACCCGTTTACGCGCATCTTCCCGGTTCCGGTTGACGGCCGCGAC
>DASUPR010000362.1:0-8115 GCA_036281015.1 Pyrinomonadaceae bacterium | reverse complement strand
AAACCAACTCGGGATGCGGCCAGTACGCCACCGGCTCAACCGCAACGTCGAGTCCGAGATGCTTGTGATCGCCAACGACGCCGATGATCTCTGTCGGCACGTTTTCTTCTTTCATGTAGATCGTGAGTCGCCTGCCGAGCGGATTCGCGCCGCCGAGGTTCTTGCGAACAAATTCTTCGTTCACCAGCACGACGTGCCGCATTTCAGTCGCTTCCTGCTCGGTAAAAAGACGGCCTTGCTTCAAAGGAATCTGCATCGCCTGGAAGTAGTTGGCGTCAGTGACGCAGATACCGGTCTTTAGCTCCTGGCCCGGCGGTAACTTCTGGCCATCGACTTCGACAGTCGTGCCGGAATACACGCCCGTGAACGGAGGCGTATTGATAGCGCCGGCTGCTTCAACACCGGGAATCGTTTTCATCTGCTCGACGGCCTTTTTGAAGAAGTCGATCCGCTTCGGCTCACTGGCGTACCTCGTTGAAAGGCTGACGCGCATCGTTAGAAGGTTCTTTGCATTGAAACCAGGATCGACTGCCTGCAGACGATTTAAACTCTTAACCAGCAATCCGGCGCCGACGAGCAACACGAGCGCGAGCGCAACCTGGATCACTACAAACAGACTTCTGGCGTAATGGCCACCGGTAGAGCCGCCGATGTTCTTTCCACCTTCCTTCAATGAGCCGTGAAGGTCGAAGCGAGTCGCCTCCAATGCCGGCACGAGTCCGAACACGATACCCGTGAGCACCGATAGGCCTAATGTGAACAACAGCACGGGCACACTGACGCCAACATTCCGCAAATCAATTAGTGCCGGCGGGCTCAATGCGACGAGCGCCTTCGTTCCCCACCACGCGACCAGCACACCGAGCGTTCCACCAACGACAGAGAGCATCACGCTCTCGGTCAACAACTGTCGCGCGATGCGCCAACGACTCGCACCCAGCCCTGCGCGCACTGCGATCTCTTTTCTTCTCGAACTCGCGCGGGCCAATAACAGGTTGGCTACGTTCGCGCACGCGATCAGCAGTACAAACCCGACTGCGACCGACAAAATCAAAAGCGGCCTTCTAATCTCCCCGGTTACTTGTGTGCGCAAGGGAACGACGTTGACGCCCCAATTGGTATTGAACTCCGGATACTGCTGCGCGAGGCGCGCGCCAATCGTGTCCATTTCCTGCTTCGCCTGGTCCATCGGGACGCCGGGCTTGAGACGAGCGACGGCACTCGCGAACCTGCCGCGACGTCTGCGCAAGTCGTTCGTGATTTGGAAAGGCAACCAGATGTCGGCGGGCTTGCTCGCCTGTGTTCCTCTTTGAATGTGCCAGCCGAAACTCGGTGGCATCACGCCGATAATCGTGTTGGGCTGTTCGCCGAGTGTGATCTGGCGGCCGACGATCTGCTCGTCAGCGCCGAAGCGTCGCTGCCACAAACCGTAGCTGATCACAACGACGCGGGGTTGACCTTCGCGGCCATCGTCGCCGGTAAATGTGCGGCCGAGAAGCGGGTTCGTTCCGAGTACGGAAAAGAGATTTGTGGTGGCAAACTGTCCGGGCACTTCTTCGGGTTCGCCGTCCCCCGTGAGGTTGAAACTGCGATCGAAGAAGACGGCCATGTCAGTGAACACCTGGTTCTGTTCTTTCCAATCGGAGAAGTTGCCGAGGTTAATGACGTTCTGATCGGTGCGGCCGCCCTGCCTCTTTTCCCAGACCAGGACCAGCCGTTCAGCATCAGCATAAGGAAAACTGCGCAGCCACACCGCGTTGACGACGCTAAAGATCGCGGTGTTTGCGCCGATACCCAACGTGAGCACAAGCAGCGCGATGAACGTCATCATCGGGCTCTTCAAAAGCATTCGCAGACCAAAGCGAATATCAGCCAGCAGTGTTGTCATCTTCTGAACTCCTGGTTCTATTGCCAAGTTCCAATTGCCAATTGCCGATTTCTCGGTGCCGAAGTTCAGAAAATCGGCAATCGGCAATCGGCAATGATCCTACTCGCACCTCAACGCTTCCATCGGATCGACCTTCGTCGCGCGCCAGGCGGGGACGTAGCAAGCCAGCAACGCAACCGCCGCGAGCAGCACAGCCACAGCCGCAAACGTAAGCGGATCTTTCGCCGTCACTCCAAACAACAGACTCGCGATCAGACGCGTTAACGCAAATGCACCCGCCAAACCGATCACCAGCCCCAAAACAATCAACAGCGATCCCTGTTTCACGATCATCAGCAGCACGTCGCGCGACTGCGCACCGAGCGCCAGTCGTATTCCGATCTCGTTCGTGCGCTGGGCCACCGAATAACTCATCACGCCGTACAAACCGACCACCGTCAGCACCAGCGCTACCGCGGCAAAGATCGAAAGCAACGTCGTGCTGAACCGCGGCGCAGCAACCGACGCCGACAAGTACTCCTCCATCGTTTTGACAGCAAACACCGGAATGTCCTGGTCCATCGCCGCTACTTGTTTCGTCGCCGCTGAAACCAGGCTGTGCGGATCGCCCGCCGTCTTGACTACCATCGCCATCTGGTCGAAAGGAACCTGCGTCTGCGGTACGAAATAGGCCGCTTTTGGCTCAGTGTCGAGAGTACGATTGCGGACATCACCCACCACACCGATGATTTCGCGCATGGTTGTCGTGTCACCCTCGATGGTGTTGATGCCGGGTTTAATACGTTTGCCGATGGCGTCTTCGTTCGGAAAAAACTGTCGCGCCAGCGTCTCGGTGATGATGACGACTGGAGTTGATCCGTATCGATCGCGGTCGTCGAAGTCGCGGCCCTTGATTATGGGAATCCCCATCGCACGGAAATAGCCAACGCCCGTCGAGAAGAAATCGCCCGAAGGATGATCCTTCGGAGCCATCGGCCGGCCTTCGATCTCGAAGGAAATACTGAAACGATCGCCGCTCAGCGGCAGTGGCAGTACCGAACTCGCTGATTGCACGCCGGGCGTTGCTTCGAGCCGAGACTTCAAATCGATGAAGAATTGGCTCTGCTTTGCATAGTTGTATTTGACTTCCGGCAGGCCGACGTTGAAGGTCAGAACGTTCTGCGGCTCCAAACCGCTGTTGACTTTCTGTAAACGCCAGAGACTCTGAATCAACAGTCCCGCGCCTACGAGCAGCACGACCGCGATTGCGAGCTCGCTTACTACCAGCACGTTGCGGACCTTGTTGCGCCGCGCACCCTCACTCGTGCCGCGTCCGCCTTCCTTCAGCGCGTCAACCAGCTCACTCTTCGAGGAATGAACCGCGGGCGCCAATCCAAAGATCACTCCGGTTAGCACGGACACGCCGAGAGTAAATCCAAGGACGCGCATGTCGATTCCAACCTGGACCGCGCGTGGAATGTCGTCCTTGCCGAGTGCGATCAGGAGATCGGACCACCACACTGCCAGCAGAAGTCCGACTGCTCCACCTAGTAACGACAGCAACACACTCTCAGTCAGCAACTGCCGGATCACGCGCACGCGGCTCGCGCCCATCGCCGCGCGAATCGCCATCTCTTTGTGACGGCTCGTAGCGCGCGCGAGCAGAAGGTTCGCGACGTTTGCACAAGCGATCAGCAACACGCACGCTACGGCGCCGAGAAGAATGAACAACGTGGGACGAACATCTCCGACCAACGCTGAAAGAGCAGAATCTACGCGCAAGCCGCGGCGTGTATTTGTGTCCGGATACTGTTGCTCGAGACGCGCGGCGATCGTAGTGAGATCAGCCTGCGCTTGTTCCAGGGTAACTCCCGGTTTGAGACGTCCGATCACGCGAAGGAAGTGCGCGCCGCGTTGTGTAGTGACCGGTGTTTTTCCGGAAGCATCACCGGCGATCGTGGTCCATAGCTCGACCGGCTCGTTCTGAATCGGAAACTCGAAACCCGCGGGCATGACGCCGACAACCGTATAACGGACGCCGTTGAGAGTGATTGCCTGGTTGAGTATCGACGGATCGGCGTTGAAGCGCTTCTGAAAGAGCGGCTGGCTCAGAATTACAACGCGGCCAGTTTCAGACGGCTTGTCTTCATCAGGTAGAAACACGCGGCCCAGCATTGGCTGCACGCCTAACAGCGGAAAGAGATCCGCGGTGACGACGGAGCCTTGCAGTCGTGCAGGTTCACCCTGGCCGGTCATGATGTAATCGCCGCTGCGATATGTGGAGACGCGCTCCAGGACCGTGTTCTGTGAACGAATGTCGAAGAAGTTTGGATAAGAATGCGAGCCGCGTTGCAAACCACGCTGGAGGTCCGTTTCGAAGAGAGCGACGAGCGAATCGGGATCCGGAAACGGGAGCGGGCGCAGCAACACTGCGTTCACGACGCTGAAGATCGCGGTGTTAGCGCCGATACCCAGCGCGAGCGCGATAGTAGCGACGACGCTGATGCTCGGCGACTTGAGCAACATGCGGAGTCCGAAGCGAATGTCTTGAAGTAGTGTGTTCATGGTATTGATCCTTGCCAACTGGTCGTCTCATTCCTCTCTTAGTGCAACCATTGGATCGACGCGCGCCGCGCGCCGCGCCGGAACGTAACCTGCTAAAGCCGCGACCGCCGCGAGCAGCAACGTCGCCGACGCGATTGTGAGCGGATCGTTTGGCTTCAATTCGTAAAGCAATGACGCGGCGGTTTTCGTCACGGCGAGTGAAGCCAGCACTCCAACGACGAGCCCGATCGCCACCAGCGTTAACGCCTCACGCAACACGAGCCACAGAACACTGCGATTACGAGCACCGAGCGCCATGCGAATACCAATCTCGTTCGTACGCCGCGCCACGCCATACGACATCACGCCGTACAGCCCAACACACGCCAGCAACAACGCGAGCAGTCCAAAGAAAGTGGCGAGCCTCGCCACGAGTTTCTGCTGCACCAAAGAACGTCCAATGTGATCCGAGAGACTCACCACATCATCGACGGGCAGGTTGCGATTGATCTGCTTGAGCGTTTGCCGGATCTGCGGCACGATCACACTCGGCGATCCTGAAATACGCACGACCAAATTGCCGAGCGCGCCCGGCTGTTGCGAATGCGTATAGAAAGCCATCGGTCGAAACTTTTCGGACAAGCTTCCATACTTCGCATCCTTCACCACGCCGATAACTTCGATCTTGTCAGTCGACTCAGGACCATCGATACCGAAGCGCTGGCCCAACGGAGAGATGTTGGGAAAGAAGCGTTGCGCCATCGATTCACTGATCACCGCAACTTTCTGAGACTTGTCCGTATCCCCTGGTCCAAAAGTTCGACCAGCGATTATCGGGATTCCCATGGCGGCAAAGAAATCCGGGCCTACATTGTTGTGCCTGATTGAGCGGGTCTCGTCCGTCAGAGAATTCTGCGCGCGCGTATAAGCCGGGCCGGTCCAAAATCCCTGGTTGAAAGTGATGAAAGCGAACGAAGCTGCCTGCACTCCGGGTATCGACTTCGTCTTCTCTTCGACTTCACGCAGCAGAGCAGGCAGCCGCGGATCGTCATCCTTGTAACCAGTGGACGAGGAATCCACACGCAGTAGCAACACGTTCTCCTGGTTGAATCCGCTCGGGATGCTCTGGAGATTGATCAGCGTGCGTACGAAGAGTCCCGCGCCGACAAGCAGCAAAAGTGAAAGCGCCACCTGCCCAATCACTAATGCTTTACCCAGTGGATTTCGCAGCGTGTTGAGAGCCGTACTCTTGCCGCCTTTGAGCGACGTGTTCGGTTCTATTCGAGAAGCACGCAAAGCGGGAACAGTTCCGAAAACGATCGCGCAGAGCAGCGAAACGCCGATCGTGAATCCGAGGACGCGAATGTTTGGCGTGACGTCTACCGGAACCGCTTCCGGACCATCAGAGGCCATAAGCAGCAGCAGACGACTGCCCCACCACGCCAGACCGACGCCCGCGATTGCACCGAGCAAGGCAAGCAGTGCGCTCTCGGTAAACAACTGCCTGATGAGACGTATACGTCTCGCGCCTACGGCCAGGCGCACCGCAAATTCCCTGCTGCGCGCGGCGCCATGGGCCAACAGCAAATTGGCAACGTTAGCGCTTGCTATCAACAACACCAGCCCGACGACACCCATCAGGACCTTCAATGACAGTGAAAACTGGGTACGCAGCGTAGACAAACCCCGGCTTACAGGCGTCAGTTCAACTGACGCGTTTTGAATGTCCTGCAATCTTTCGGGATCGGGTTGCGCACCGGCGCGCGCGTGTAATGCCTGTTTGAAAAGCAGGTTGACGACTGAGTTCGCTTGCTCTGCCGTCACGCCATCCTTCAGACGCGCGATGACATGAAGCGACTGGGCCTTTTCGTTGTTTCGACCATCCCAATGCGCGGGCGGCAAATGCTTTTCCATCGCGAGCGGCACCCACAAGTCCGGAACTGAACCAACCGTGGTGCCGAAAAACTCTTTTGGACCAACGCCGACGATGGTGTAAGTAATATCGTCAATCGCGATTGTCTTGCCGACCGCGGCTGGATCTCCGCCAAATCTCTGTTCCCAAAACGCGTGACTTACTACGGCAATGGGATGTCCGCTCTGGTTCTGATCGTCAGCATCGGTGAACACGCGCCCCAGCCCGGCGTTCACGCCGAGGACGTTGAAGTACGTACCGGAAACAAGCTGCACTCCGAGCTGCTCGATGTCGGTGCTTCCATTGACGAAGCCATGCACGTTCCACTGAATGCTCAGAAGACTCGCGACTCCCGAAAACACGTCGGTACGTTGTTGCGCCTGGCGATAAAAAGGATATGAGAAGAGTTCCCAGCTCCGGTCGGGAAAACCGTTGGTCATTCCCATGTCCTCACCCTTGCCGAACAGGACCAGCTTCTCCGGTTGCTGTACCGGCAAAGATCTGATCAGCACCGCGTCGAGCAGGCTGAAGATGGCCGTGTTCGCGCCGATGCCAAGCGCGAGCGACAGCACCGCGATCAAAGTAAAGCCGGGCTTCTTTAACAGAATCCGTATTCCGTAACGTATGTCCTGAAACATCACTTAACCTCCGATTGGTCGTCTCCCTGGAGTGCGGCCATCTCACTCGTATCTCAACGCGACTAACGGATCGACTTTCGTCGCGCGGCGTGCGGGCAGATAACACGCCAGCAACGCAACCGCGATCAATCCCGCGGAGACAGCCGCGAGCGTCGCCACGCTGTTAGGCGTGACTCCGAAAAGCAACGCGCTCAGCAGACGTGAAAATGCAACCGACGCCGCCAATCCCACTGCAACGCCCACAACAACCAGCACCACACCGCGAATCATGATCAACCGGAACACATCGCGCCGCTGCGCCCCAAGCGCGACACGAATTCCGATCTCACGCGTGCGCCGCGCTACTGAAAACGTCAACACACCGTAAAGCCCAAGAGCCGTCAGCAACGTCGCCAGCAGTCCGAACGCCGCCGACAGCCACGTCACCAGACGTTCCTGGACCAGCGATTCGTCGATCTCGGCGCCGAGAGTCTTGATGTTGTAAAGCGGCAGGTGTGGATCGATCGCTTTCAGTTGCGCACGCAACTGTTCCGCGACGGCCGCAGGCTCGATCGAAGTCTTTACGTGCAGCGTCAAACCCGTAAGCTGCGCTTCCTGCGTCGTGGGCAGGTAGAAATGACGCCGGATACTTTCACGCAAGTTTACGTACTGCGCGTCTCTGACGACGCCGATGATCGTCCGGTCAGGAACGTCCTCGGTTCCGATCTTTTTTCCGAGCACGTTGACCGTTCCAAAAAAGTGCTTCGCCATCTTCTCGTTGATGATGACAACCTTCGGAGTGCCAACACGATCGTGTTCGTTGAAATCTCGTCCCATCACGAAAGGAATTTCGAGTGCTTTGAAATAATCACTTGAAACCCAGGTGGCGTCCGTTGACGTTCTCTCGCCTTCGCGCGGCGTATAACCTTCGACGACGATGCCGAGTCGATCCCAGCCGCCGGAAATGGGTGAATCGGTTGCGAGACTGGCAGCCTTGACTCCCGGCAGCGCGCGCGTCTTCGCCAACAGCTCATCGTAAAAGGCGGCTGTTCGTTCTTTGGTGTAACCGTTGAGTGTAGGGTTAACGCCCGCGAGTAAAACGTTCTCTTTACCAAAACCGGTGTCGACCGCGCGCAGGTTTTGCAATGTTCTGAGCAGCAGCGCCGCACTCACCA
>DASUPR010000361.1:0-6464 GCA_036281015.1 Pyrinomonadaceae bacterium | reverse complement strand
CCGGGATTATTCCCTGCTCCGTTTGCAGCCGTGTTCACTGCCACAATCGTGTTTTCCAGCGTCACGCTTGCTGGTCCAACACGAATACCGCCGCCCGTGCCTTCCGCCGCTTCGCGCGGCGGCTTGTTGGCGCCACCCTGGTTGACGCCGGTGCTGCCTGCGGTCGCGCTGTTAAGGCTCAGGGTTCCGTGCTTCAGATTGATCGTCGCCGCGTTGTTATTCGCGATCGCGCCGCCGTGCGCGAGGCCGCCGGCGCCGTGCATGCCGCAGTTGAGACCGCCATCAGTTTGCCCGCCGTCGCCGCCGTCGCCGCCAAGCGCCGAATTGTTGGCAAACGTCGCGGTGTTGACGATGAGACTTCCGCCATCGGCGAAGATTGCGCCACCGCGTGCCGCGCCGCCGTCGCCGCCGTTATGAGCGCCCAGGCACGTTGCGCCAAACGCATCACCGCCGTCTCCTCCCGCGGCTTCTGTTAGATGGAACGTGGAGTTAGTCACGGTCGTGTTACCGAGACTGTAAAGAGCACCACCTTCAGCGTTGCCGCCCGGATTAGCGGCGTTGCCACCGGTACCGGAACGACCGCCGGTTACAAAAGTCATTTCAAACGTGGTGTTGTTGACGGTCACAGTACCGCCGCCGATCCATGCGCCGCCGCCCTGGGCCAAGCCACCGAAGCCGCCGTTGGTCTGTCCGTTTTGATCCTGGTCGCCGCCGTTGCCACCGATCGCGCTACTGCCCTCGATCTGCGACAAGTCGATATTGAGCGTGCCGCCTTCGAAATAGATCGCGCCGCCTTTAGCAGCGGAGCCGGCCGCGTTGTTGAAGATGCCGCCATTGCCGCCGAGTGCAATGTTCAGTGTCAATTGACTATTGGTAACGATTACGTTCCCGGTCGTCGTCAGACTAGCCAAACCGCCGCCACGGGCCTCGAGCTCAGTGTGCTCGTTAACGACCGTATCGCCTTTACCGAGCGCCTGGCACGCATGGATCGCGACGTTAGTCAGCGTCACGGTGCCGCCGTTGTTAAGAATGCCGCCCCCGGCGCGGTGTGTGTTTTGGACGATCGGATCGGTACTCACGCCGCTGGTCCCATCGTCAGCAGCCTTGCCGTTTTGAATGACGAGATCCTGAAATGCAGCGGTCACATTCGAGGCCGTGATATGAAAAACGCGGTCGCGGAGGCTTCCCGTATTGAGGCCATTAGCATCAATAACGGTGGCGTTCGGACCAGACGAGCCACCACCCACCAGCGTGACCGAATGAAGGCTCGTGGTTATGTCGAGGTCGCCCGTTAACGCAGCGTTCTCTTGTGTCGCATTGGACAGGGTGAGGTTATAAGTCGTCGCCGGTTGCAGGTTGATAATCACGGCGTCCGGGTTCGGGTCCGCGTTTGCGGCGATGATGGCGCCACGCAGACTGCAATCGTTGGGTGCGACCGTACACGCGGATGCAGCCGCCGTATCATCCGCTCGATCGACATCGAACGTTGTCGCGAAAGGCATAAACATCGAAGCTGCGCTTGACGTGAGATTCACAAACACAACGAATAAGACGAAAAGCGCTAGAATCGACCAGGTAATTTTTCTTTTCATGGTTTTACTCCGACCCGAATAGTTTTCGCTAACTGGCAGTTTTCGCGGCGAGTTATTTCTCTGGTCCAGCAAGAAATCGGCTGCCTTTAATACACCTTTCGAGATTGGACCGCAAGGAAAAAGACGATCGCGATCGAGGTAAGGTACATACGTCGATGAAACGCACGTGGTTCAACCTCGCGGCACTTCTGCTGATTTGCGTTCAGCCCGCATATCAAGTCGTTGGCTTTCCCCGGCAGACGCCACTACGCAGTCCGCGGATCGCGGAGCTTGCACGGAAGGTGCGCGCCGGAGACAAGCGCGCGGTGCATGTGTTCTGGAGCACAGTGCGGCACGAAGGCGCTCCGCTTATCGAGTCGATTCCAGGCGACGGGGACCACCACCTCGTGACCTTTCTGTGGCGGGCCAAAATTCCTGCGCGTAACGTCCTGCTGATCTCCGGTCTATCGAATGAAAGCTACAGCCGGACCGAATTGTCCGAGAACGTCCTGTCGCAGCTACCGGGCACGGATGTGTGGTATCGCACTTTTCGCGTGCGCAGTGATGCGCGTTTCACTTATCGATTCTCGGTTAACGATTCGCTCGTACCTTCAGAAGAAGAAAAGAATCCCGCAACGCGCGAGGCGAAATTTCAATCGGATCCGTTGAACTCAAAGCACGTCAGTGGTCCAAGTTCCGCTTCGCTCGTTGAACTTCCCAACGCACCACCTCAACCATGGTTTCAGCCTCGCCAGGGAACGCCGTCAGGACGGCTTACGAAGCTTCCCTTCTCCAGCCACGTTTTGGGCAATCAGAGAACGCTCACGGTTTACACACCTCCAGGCTACGACGCCTCGGAGCGCCCTTTTCATCTCCTGATTCTCATGGACGCTGAGGCATACACGTCGCTGATTCCCGTGCCGGTGATCCTCGACAATCTGCTCAATGCCGGAAAGATTCCGCCCGTTGTTGCCGTATTCATCGGAAACCTGCCTGCGGGCCAGCCCGCCGCGCGCACTACAGAGTTGAGTTGCCACAAACCGTTTTCCAAATTCCTCGGCGAAGAGTTGTTACCGTGGATTCGTGCGCGATATCGCGTCAGTACAGTTCCAGCCGACACGATTCTCGGAGGTGCGAGTCGCGGCGGCCTAGCTGCTGTGTGTGCGGCGCTCGATTATCCGCAACAGTTCGGGAACGTCGCGGCCCAATCCGGCTTCTTCGTTTACAAGGACAGAAACTGGTTCAAGAACGCCGATCCCGCGTCGGCTCCTGAGGCTGAATCTCAGGACGAAATGGCGTGGGAACAATATGGAACCGTCATGCAGCGCGTCGCTGCAACGCCGAAATTGCAACTTCGGTTTTATCTCGACGTGGGAAAGTACGAGAACAACTTTCATCCGTCTCCTCTTATCGCAAACAGACATTTGCTTGACGTGCTGATCGCGAAAGGATATGCAGTGAAATACCAGGAATTCGCCGGACATCACAGCCCGGCAAACTGGCGCGGCACGTTTTCCGACGCACTTCTGTTTTTCCTCGACAACCGATCCGACGGTCCGTAAGCTTGGAGTCAACGTGAAACTCACCACACTAAAAAAACTCATCGTTATTCTCCCTCTACTGTTAACAGGCCCATGCCTCGCTCATTCGTTTAACTCGTGTTTTGTTGCGGCAGCGCAAGAACGCTCAGTAACGTTGCGGGGCCGAGTTGTCGACGCGAACAACGGCGAACCCATCGCCAACGTGCGCGTTGTAGCTACGGTCGCGGACAAGGCGACGATTACAGACGCCGATGGTGCTTTCACTCTTGAGCTACCGCCTGGCCCACAAGAGCTCTACATCACAACCGTCACGTATGGTCTCGTAAAGAAGACGATCAACGTCGGCAACAGCACCGTCGAAATCGCCTTGAACGAAGATGCAGCAGCGTTAACAGAACAAGTCACGATCGCGTCTGATCCATTCGAAAGCACTCGCGCCACTTCCACGTTCGAACAAACACTCAACAAGCGAGAGCTTCAGGCGACGTCGAGCATTCTCTTGAGCGATCCGATTCGAGCAGCACAAACCTTGCCGGGTGTCGCCAGTAACGATGACTTTCGCAGCGAGTTTTCCGTTCGCGGCACGGGCTTCGATCGCGTCGGTTTGTGGCTTGACGGCGTGCTCACGGACAATTTTGTACACACAGTAGCGGGCGGTTATCCCGACACCGGTTCGCTGTCAGTAATAAACTCTGACGCGATCAACTCAGTCTCGCTGATGAGCGGCGGTAGTTTCCTTCCGCAATGCCTTGGACGGTCACGCGCGTGGGTTTGAGTTGACGTTGCAACGACGCAGTGCAAACAAGCTTGCGGGTTGGTTCTCGTATTCGTACTTGCGAACCAGACTAACTGACTCGCAAACCGGCTTGTCGTTCGTTGCCGATAACGAGCAGCGGCACTTGCTTAATGCGTATGCCAGTTATCGCTTCACTGATACATGGAACCTGAGCAGTGTCTTTCGCTATGGCAGTGGGCCGCCGATTCCCGGGTTCTTCCGGCAAGTCGGCGACGACTATTTCTTGTCCGATCAGCGCAACCAGGTTCGCGTTCCCGACTACGCGCGCCTCGACGTGCGAGTTAGTAAAGCGTTTCTCTTCAAGCGCTGGAAACTCACAGCTACAGGCGAAGTGTTGAATCTGCTGAACCGCAACAACCTGCGCTATGCGGGCTTTGATGGATTCGATACAAGCACCGGCCGCGTCTTCGGCCAGCTCGATCGTGTCCTGCCCATGCTGCCGTCTGCTGGTGTGGTAATCGAGTTTTGACAGGAGATCCTACGTTGAAAACCTTTAACCTCGTGAACCGACTTATTGTAACGGGCGCTCTAATAATCGCTTGTGCCGCAGTTTCGTTAGCAAACGTCGCCGATGTGCGCTTTACTTCAGGCAGCAGCGCTCTGAACATCCCGTTCAAAATCGTCAACAATCATATTTATCTTGAGGTCAGTATTAACAACTCCAAGCCGCTATGGTTTCTGCTGGACACTGGAGCCGGCAATATCATCAACCAACGGCACGCTCAAGCGCTCGGTCTAAAACTCATTCCCGCGGGACAAACCATGGGTGTCGGAGAAGGAGTGGCAAACGTTTTCTTCACTGATAATCTCTCCTACAGTCTTCCCGGAGCAACAGTTACTCGCCAGAAGTTCGCGGTCCTGTCGTTTGATGGCGTAGAAGAATGTTTGACGAAGCTCGACGTCGATTTGCAGGGACGCGTAACGCCGCGTACGCAGGCCAGAGACAGAGCGGAGGTTCCAATTGACGGCCTACTGGGCTCTGAATTTTTCAGGCTCTTTGTGGTGGAGATTGATTATGCAACAAAGATGATCAATCTCCACGACCCTGATAAATATCGTTACCAGGGTGGCGGTGAAAAGATTCCAATTGAAGTCACGAGCAGGCATATCTATACGCGAATGTCGATTTCCTCTTCGCCGTCCGCTCTCACGGGCCGCTTCATGATCGACAGCGGTTCAGCCCTTTCGGTTCTTCTCAACAGTCCTTTTGTCGAGCAACACAAGTTGCTTCCGCCTGCTAGTCAAACCACTCCTTTTCGAGTTTGCGGCATCGGCGGAGATTCACAGACGCAAATCGGTAAAGTCAGTGAGGTCCAATTAGGAAACATAAAACTCGAGAACCCGGTGACCGTATTCTCGCAAGCTCAGAACGGAGTGTTGGCGAGCACCCACTTCAGCGGGCAGATCGGCAACGCCTTCTTACGGCGTTTTAAGGTCGTGTTTGATTACTCACGAAAGGTGATGATATTAGAGCGTGCAAATGCAACCACTAATTAAACTCTTACTGCTAACGATCCTCCTCGGTTTACTTCCCTCCGGGTCGATCGCTCAAAAGTCTCAACACACAACGCGCAGTGCGGCCACGGCGACTGAACAACGTACGGCACCGGTCGACGACGCCGCACTCGGACGTGCATTCGCTAATCAAACAAGCGACATACAAGTCAAAGGCAGGGGCAAGGTGATTAGCCTTCTGCCAGACGACGTGAGCGGGTCGCGCCACCAACGATTCATAGTCCGGCTTGCGTCAGGACAAACACTCCTCATTAGCCACAACATCGACATCGCCCCCCGCGTCGCCGGCCTCAAGGTAGGTGACACTGTTCGCTTCTACGGCGAGTACGTCTGGAACGCAAAGGGCGGCATCATCCACTGGACTCACCACGACCCACAAGGCAGACACGTCACAGGGTGGGTGATACACAAAGGCAAGACTTATAAATAAGAGAGATGGGCCGCGGTTGAGCGGCCCATCTCGCGAGTTGACCCTATTCGGGGTCGTTTGGATTGTTGAAGAGAGCCCCGAGCCTGATGCTGCCGTGCCCGAACTGCGGATAGCCCGGAGTGTCGGGGTTCGCCGCCTCGAGGTTCGAAGACGTGTCATCAGGTGGGAACAGGATCAGGGTGTTGAGGAAGGCGATGATGGCCCGGCGAGTTGACGAGCTGGCGTTCGCAAAGTTGTTGCGTGCATGCTGCGCCTCGCCGCCGTGACGCAGGATCACCGTCGTCAGATCCTGGCTGCGGCCGTCATGGCCGTAATTCGCACTCGTGCCGACCCCAAAGTGGCGTCGTCAGGAAGTGAGTCCTGATCGTTCCATCGAAATTGATTTCGTGGAAGTTTGGACCCAGGTCGTGCCGCTTGAAGTCGGTGAAGATGTTCCTCACGACGAAGCTTCCGAGATTCGGCCGCTTGAGTGATGGGAAACCGGTGCCGTCGTTGACGGCGGTGAAGGATGCGGTCGCCGTCGCGAATAACCGGTTGAACGGGTTACCACGCGTCGGATCGAAGATCGTCTCAACGTCAGCAACTCGGCGATCATCATCAATCGTCAGGTC
>DASUPR010000360.1:0-14579 GCA_036281015.1 Pyrinomonadaceae bacterium | reverse complement strand
CCCCAAAACCTCACAAACGAATAGAGTTTCGACAAAGTCCAAGCGCCGCTCACCTGTTTCATATTTGCTTACGTAGCTCTGAGGTAAACCTAAACGGCGAGCAACTTCGGTCTGCGTGAGTTTACTCCTGACCCGAACTTCTCTAAGCAACTCACGAAAAAGCTCCTCCGCCTGCACAAGTTTGGTTTCCGGCACGCGGCGGAGATTATCCGAGCTAGACGCAATAACCCAAAATAGGATACTCTTCCCAATCCAAACACTAACTTTGGGGTTACAAATGTTGAAAGGCTATACGAAAAACGGGAAGCGCATAATCGGCACCTATGATCTAGTACCGGCGACCGCATTCGTGAAAGGACGATCCAAGACTGGAGAGCTTATCTACTGCGGACGGAGTGAGATCGTATGGGACGCAGCGGAGACACAACGGGAAAATGGGCAAATTGTTTTCGTCGACGAGACTTATGAACATATACTTGAAGACGAAATCGAATGGAGAGACGTTTAGAGCCTAATTGTACAGTTGCGTTTACTCATCCAAACCGCTGGAAAAACTCGTCAGCCCAAAAATCTAGCGCCTTTCATGCTACGGCTTTATTCTAAGACCATCTAAGTCCCACGAAGCGACAATTTCTTGAGACAGCGCGCTTTTGCTTTTATGCATCGATTTAGTTGATCATGGAATTCTCCCAATCTCAGTCCCATGAAAGGTAATGCGGTATGAAGTTCCTGTTGGCCTTCGTTTTCTGTCTAGTTTCTCTTGTCATCGCCCAGGCTCAGACGACGCTAAAACCGCCGACCGAGTCTGCGATGGATCGCTTTCTGCGCTACGTGAAGATCGATACGCAGTCGGCTGAAGACCAGACGACCACGCCGAGCACGCGCAAGCAGCTCAATCTCGCCAATCTGCTGGCGAAAGAGTTGACCGCGTTGGGCGCGGAGAATGTGCGTGTTAGCGAGTTTGGCATCGTCTACGCGACATTGCCGGGCAACCTGCCGGACAATTCGAAAGTGCCCGTCGTCGGTTTTATCGCGCACATGGACACGTCGCCCGCTGTTTCGGGCGAGAACGTGAACGCGATCATTCACAAAAATTATCAAGGCGGCGACATCGTGCTGCCAAAAGATCCGACTCAGATCATCAGCGTGGAAAAGAACCCGGTGCTGAACGAGCTGAAAGGCGACGACATCATCACCGCCGACGGCACCACCTTGCTCGGTTCGGATGACAAATCCGGCATCGCCGAGATCATGACGATGATCGACACGTTCAAGCAGAACCCGCAGCTCAAACGCGGCACGATCGCGATCGCGTTTACACCTGACGAAGAAGTCGGCGGCGGCATCGATAAGTTTGACATTAAGGCTTTCGGCGCGAAGATGGCTTACACGGTCGACGGCGGACAACTCGGCGAGATCAGCGATGAGACGTGGAGCGCACGCACCGCGACAGTTACCTTTCAAGGCAAGAGCACGCACCCCGGCAGCGCCAAGGGAATCATGATCAATGCGATGTATGCGATGGGCGATTACCTCGGCCGCTTCCCGAAAGACATGCTGCCGGAAACCACCGCGGAGCGCGTCGGGTTTGTTCATCCGTACACGGGAACGGTCGACGTCGAGCAGTCGACAGTCAAAATCCTCTTGCGCGATTTCGACGTCAGCGGGCTGGACGCGAAAGAGAAAATGCTGCGCGACATGGTGGCCCAAACCGCCGCGAAGTTTCCCGACGTAAAGATCAAGATCGACGTCGCTGAGAATTACAAGAACATGAGGGAAGTGCTGAAGAACTTTCCCGAGCTGACGAACAACGCGATGGAAGCAGCGAAGCGCGCCGGACTGAAGCCCTTCATGAAACCGATTCGCGGCGGCACCGACGGCGCCCGGTTGACGTTCCGCGGACTGCCGACGCCGAACCTCTTCACCGGCGGCTCAAACTTCCACGGCAAGTTGGAATTCAATTCTCGCCGCGGGCTGGAGAAGTCGACCGAAACCTTGATCCATTTGGTTCAAATCTTTGCGGAGAAGAGTTGAGCCACGGATTACACGGATGAACACGGACAATGTCACACATAGTGGCTACGTCGCGTTGATTGGGCGGCCCAACGCCGGTAAATCAACGCTGCTGAACCGGCTCGTCGGGCAGAAGATCGCGGCCGTTTCAGACAAACCGCAGACAACACGTTTCCGCATCCAGGGCGTGATCACCAAACCGGAAGGCCAGGTCGTTTTGGTGGACACGCCCGGCGTGCATCAGCCCGGTTACGAACTCAACCGCCGCATGATGGCCGCTGTTCAGGACGCACTACTCGGCGTCGATCTCGTCTGTTTGATCCGCGATGCTTCGGTGAGCACGGGCAACGGCGACCGTTTCGTGCTCGACCTCGTGAAGCGTTCCGAAAAACCCGCGCTCCTCCTGCTCAACAAGATCGACAAACTCGAAGACAAAGGCGCGTTGCTGCCGTTGATGGATTTTTACCGGAACGAGTACGAGTGGCGCGAGATCATTCCGATCTCGGCGCTGAAGAATGAGATGACGGATGTGTTGATCGAGAGTTGTTTGCGTCATCTGCCGGAAGGCGAGCCGATCTTTGCGGAAGACGAGTTGACCGATCAGACGTTGCGCTCGCTGGTGTCGGAGATCGTGCGCGAACAGGTTTTGCACGTGACGGGAGATGAGATTCCGTACGTGACGGCGGTGTTGACGGAACGATATGAAGAAGTGCGCGAGGACTTCACCCGGATCAATTGCCTGATCGTGGTTGAGCGTACGTCACAAAAGAAGATCGTCATCGGGAAGGGCGCGAGCCGTTTGAAAGAGATCGGGATTCGCGCGCGGCGTGAGATCGAGAAGCTGTTGGACCACCGGGTTCATCTCGAGCTGTTTGTGAAAGTTGAAGAGGATTGGCGCAACAGTCCGCGGCTGTTGAATGAGTTTGGACTCAAATGAAAGAACAGTGGTACGCGCTGGATGTTGATGTCGAACCGCAGGCTTGCGAGGCGGTCGCATACGCACTAATCGAAGCTGGTGCTAGCGGAACTCAGGAAGGGAGGGATTTGAAAGAGTTCGCGCAGATTACAGGTTTCTTCGAAAGCCTACCGGATCGAGAAAGGGTTCGCGCAGAATTATTAGAAGCACTGCGGATTTATGAATTGCCGTCGTCGTCCGTGCGTGACATGAACGTTCGCGAAGTTGAGCAACGCGACTGGCTTGAGGAATGGAAGAAGAATTGGCAACCGGTTGAAGTCGGACGTTTCATCATCGCGCCGCCGTGGTCCGAAGTCGATGACAAGCCCGATCGTTGTCTGATTCGTATCGAGCCGGGAATGGCGTTTGGGACGGGAACTCACGAAACAACGCGGCTTTGTCTCGCGGCAATGCAAAGCTATTACGAAGGTGGCAGTTTTCTCGACGTCGGAACGGGCACGGGCATACTCGCCATCGCGGCAGCCGCGTGCGCGCCCGGAGCACACGTTGAGGCGTTCGACATCGACGCCGAGGCGATCGAGATTGCGCGTGAGAATGCAGTGGCGAATGGCGTCGCGGACAGGATCAGTTTTCACGTTGGCTCGATTGACGAACAAACCAGTTCCGCGGATTTTATTTGTGCGAACCTGACCGCGGACGTGATCGCGAAGATGGTGCCGACGCTGGTGGCATTGAGTTGTGGAAGATTGGTGTTGAGCGGGATTTTGGAAACACAAATCGACGACATTGTCGATCGGTTGGGCCAATTGGCGGTCACTGACGTCGAGATCACGCGCGATGGCGAGTGGGTCGCGATGATAGTTTGAGAGATGACGCGTCGCCGGTTTTACGCGCCTCCGAGCGCGTTCAATTTCACGAAACGCACTGTGACGCTGACGGCTGATGAAGCGCGTCATTTGCGTGAAGTGCTGCGGTTGAAACCGGGCGACGAGGTTTCTGTTTTTGATGGCGCAGGGAAAGAGTTTCGCGCGCGGGTGGCCCAGGCGCGCCGCGAGTTTGCAGAGCTCGACGTGGACGAAGAGATCGAACCGGCGAGGCCCGAGTCGCCGTTGCAAATAGAACTCGCGGTAGCGTTGTTGAAAGGTGAGAAGTTTGATCTCGTCGTGCAGAAGGCGACCGAGCTTGGAGTGACGAAGATCATACCGCTGATCACTCGCTACGCGGATATCAAGTTGCGCGATGAAAACGACGCGAGCAAACGCGTTGCACGTTGGCAAAGAATCGCCCTCGAAGCGGCAAAGCAGTCAGGAAGAGCGTTCGTTCCTGAAGTCACGTTACCAAATCCACTTGAATCGGTTTTGAAGAATCCGTGTTTACTCTTTTCTGAGAAAGAGGGACACGGACTAACACAGATAAATATGGATGCCGTAACCGCGATCATCGGTTCTGAAGGCGGTTGGTCGGACGAAGAACTCGAACAAGCCCGCGCCGCCGGCGCCCAAATCATCACTCTCGGCGGCCGCATCCTGCGCGCCGAAACCGCCGCAATCACCGCCGCCGCCCTGCTCCAACACCGCTTCGGCGATCTGAAATGACCCCGCGACATTGACCGCAGCCTTTGACAGGCTCAAAATGGGCTACGCACCCGGAACAAAGGACACGACCCGGTCGTTTGAATCGTATGTCACTCAGCAAAGAAGACGCAGTCGAAAAAGCTCGGAAGGACCTGGCGCAACGCCTCAACGTCGATGCAGGCGCGATCAAGGAATCAGTCGAAGACACGGACTTCCCGGATATGGCCCTCGGCGCCGCCGAAGACGACGAGATGAGCGGCCAGATGATCACCAGCGGCTGGCGCATCCGGCTCGACGCCAACGGCAAGAACTACGAGTATCGCGCCGACAAAAATCAGGTGCGTCTTTATAAGTACAAAGGCAAGAACTACCGCATTTGAGGTACCGCAATGAACCGCAATAACATCCTGATCCACCTCGCGCTCGCAGTCGTTCTCATTCTTATCGCAGCTTTCGCCGGTCAGTTGAACCGCTGGCGTACACAGTGGAAGTCGCATGTACGCATCATTCCTGCCGCCGAGAAGAAACGCGCAACTACGTCTACCGATATCGCGCTGGCGGAAAGCCGCCTTAAAGGCCAGGCGGAGATACTCGTGAAGTTCAAACCCGGCGTGAGCCAGGCAGCGATCGACGCGCTGACTTCGCGTTTCAACGATCGAGTAGAAGATCGGATCGAGAATGCTCCGGGCTGGGAGTCGATTGACGACCAGGACGACATCGACCCGAACCTGGCCGTGGCACAGTATCTCGCGCAGCCGGAAGTCGAGTACGCTGAGCCCAACTACGCGATCGAGCTTGATGCCGTAGAGGCAGCGCTGCCGCCGATTCATCCCAGCGATCCGCGGTTTGAAGATCAGTGGGCACTCGCAAACTCCGGACAGCGTGGCGGTAAACAAGGCGCCGACATCAGTGCGATGCACGCGTGGCTGACAACCACGGGCAGCGACAAAGTCGTCGTCGCAGTGCTCGACAGCGGCGTCGATTACACGCACGAAGATCTCGCGCCAAACATGTGGAAGCGCCCGGCGAGTATCGCTCCCTACCAGGACGATCAACTCGGAACGATTGAAGACGAAGACGGCTTCAACGCGATCGACAACGCCGGCGATCCGATGGACGAGAACGGCCACGGCACACACTGCGCCGGCATCATCGGCGCTGAAGGCGGAAACAACGTCGGCATCACCGGCGTGAACTGGAAAGTCCGCATCATGCCGTTGAAGTTTATGAACGCCGGCGGTTTTGGAACGACCAAGGATGCGATCGAAGCGATCAATTACGTGATCGATCGCAAGAAGGCCGGTGTGAACGTGCGCATCATCAGCGCGAGCTGGGGCGGCACGCAACGCTCGCGCGCGCTTCAAGACGTCATTCAAAAGGCTTACGAGAATGACATTCTCTTCGTGGCCGCAGCCGGAAACTCGACCGTGAATAACGATCGCTCGCCGCATTATCCGTCGAGCTATCCGAACGTGCTCAGCGTCGCGGCGCTGGATCGGCACGATCAGTTGGCGAAGTTTTCGAATTACGGGGTGAAGAGTGTGGCGGTTGCCGCGCCGGGTGTTGATATTCTGAGCACGTGGCTCGGGAATTCATACGAAGAGAAATCAGGCACGTCGATGGCGACGCCGGTCGTTTCCGGGATCGCAGCTCTCATCGTCGCCGAGAATCCGCGTATTTCCGTGGACCAGTTGAAGAAGCGACTACTGGCGTCGACAGACCCGATCGTTGCACTCAAAGGAAAGACTGCCACTGGAGGGCGTGTTAACGCAGCTAAAGCCTTACAGTGATTTCACGGACTTCCGGTTAATTTTTTCTTACCCTCTAATGCTTCGCGATAGGCGCCGCCGCGCACGTCGCCGATCTTGATCGCCTCGTCAAACGACTTCACCGCTTCCGCGTTGTTCTCGAGAAACGCGTTGATGCGTCCCATCGATTCGTGCGCGCGTGAAAGAATGGCTTTGTCGTCCTCCGGAGAAGCGGCCATGATCGCCATGCGATAGTGGCCCAACGCGCGGTTGAGGCGTTCTGCCTGCACTGGCTCGTCAGTCGCATCCATCGCCGCCAGACTCGCCGTTCGGCCCAACGCGAAGAAGATGCGCGGCTCACCCGGATACTCTTTCAGCAACTCACGTAAACGCGCTTCAGCGTCGTTGTAGTCTTTGTTGCGCAGCGTATCTTCGATCTCCGCGAGAGATCGCACCAGTGTTGCCTCGCGTGGATTGAAGGCGTAAGCACCGCCTGTCACTTCTGACTGCGCCTTGCGCGCAGCCAGACGCGCTTCGCGAGCAGCAGTCGCGCGTTGTTTCGCGTCGGCATATTCAGCCGGCCGTTTCGCCTCGCGCGCCGGATCGAAAGACGCGATCATGTCCTGGAAGAAGTTTGCGAGATCGAATCCCGCGCTCTCGATGCCTTTCAATTGATCGGCAAAGAAGAACGAGAGCACCGCGCCTCTTTCGTAATCGTCAGCCAGCCGCGCAATCGTTTCATCCTGAATCGCACTCAACTCGGCTTGCGACGCTTTTGCGATCGCGGCTTTGTCAGCTTCGGTTTTCGCGGACGCCAAACGCACGCGATTCTCACTCGCGAGCAACTCGCGCCGCCGTGTCTCTTCAAACCGGGCATCGGCTGCGGCAACAAGCGAACGGCTCACACTCAAAAACACATCCGCACTCACCTCAGCACCGGCTTTCTCTCGTTCAGTCAACAATTGCTTGATCGGCTCGCGCCGCGCGGCGACGTCCTTGTTGAATCTGAGCACAAGCGCATCGATCACATACTGCAAATATGCGCGGCGCAATTCTGACGAGGCCGGATCGGTCCCTTCGGGAACAATCGCGTAGTAATCGTCGCCAATGATGCGGAAGTTGATCGCGCCTCGCGGCGCCAGCAGGTCCGGCAGGATCAGGAAGCGGCGCTCCTTTTGCCGAAACGCGTACCGCTTTTCCTTGCTCTTCTTGTCAGGATTCTTCACTTCGACGCGTTCGGATGAGGTCGTCAGCGGGCGTGTGTGCAGATAGTTCAACAAGCCTTTCACCATTTCCGTGGTCGGCTCACGCAAACGATCGCCTTCGGCCTGGTAAGCGCGAACGTAATTCACGAGTTGCTCGTCAATGCCGGAACGTCGATGAAACTCCTGGACCAACGGCGCGAAGTCCAAAACCTCCAACAAGCCCGCGGGCAGATCTTCTGAACGCGGCGGCGGTTCGAGTCCCGGTGGTGGACCAAGCGCCAGCGCGAGCGAAACGTAACGCGCCGCTTGATCGGCGGGAGTGGCCGGCGCGGGCAGTTTGTTGCGTTCGTAAAAATTCTGGAGGCGACGACGCAGGTCGGGATCGAGATTCGCGAGATCCTTGCGCAGCTTGGCGCGAAACGCCGACGGCGTGCGGCCCGGCGCCACCGGATCGAACCCGGCAGCTTCGAGCGCGGCCATGACGACGATCAACCGCGGATCGGCCTGAAAGTCGACGCCGTATTCAGAAACTTCAAACGAAGTGTGCGGCCGTTGTTGAACCGGCGGCCGTTGTTGTTGAGCTGGCTGGGAGGAAACAACTCCAGCGCAGAGCATTGCCGCCAGAGTGATAAGTAAAGCTTGCTTCATAAACGCTAATTCTGTTCAGTGCTTTCTGTGTATTCCGTGGTCTCTTTGCGCTTGCGATAGGCACGCAGCGCCCGCAATGTTAGCGGATAAGCCAACACTGAACAAACGACGGAAAGGACCGTGGCGCCGACGGAGAAGGGCCAGACGATGTTCCAGCTTTCGATGAAAAGCCGCCGGTAGTAATCGCCGGAAAAAATTTGCGGGTTCCTGAGTAGTTCGAGGCCTTCGTCCGGCAGGCCCAGCGGACGTCCGAGCACAAACGCGCCGACCGCGTACGACGCGATGATGATCGGTACGAGCGTGAAGAACGGGTTGTTGATGAACGTGCCCGTGTAGATCGCGATTTTGTTAAAACGAAACGCGAAGGCCACGACCGTAGCCATAATGGTGTGCAGACCAAGAAACGGCGAGAAGGCGATGAAAACGCCGATAGAAAAAGCAAGCGCCGTCCGCTCGGGTGGATCGTCGATCGCAAGCAGACGGCGAAATGCAGCACGGAACATCCGTGTATATCCGTGAGCCCAGCTCCTTAGCTAAAGCTCTTCAACGCTTCTGCTTCGTCTTCATAAGTATCGAAGACGGTCAGCAGTTTTGTAATAACCAGCAGGTTCTGAACTCGATCCGTTAGCTTGAGCAACTTGAGCTGGCCGCCCTGACGGCTCACAGTCGTGTAGTTGGCAATCAGCTCGCCGATGCCACTCGAGTCGATGTAGCTCACGCCCGCGAGATTCAGCAACAGTTTCTTCTTGCCTGCATCCGCCAGGTTTCGAATGGCATCGCGCAGCGCGATACTTCCTTCGCCGATCCGCACTTCACCCCGCAAGTCGAGAATCGTCACGTCTCCCGCTTGTCGTTCCTTCACATCGAGTTCGGCCATCTTTATTTCTCCGTTACGGTAAACCGCTCAGGCGGTCACGCGTGTGATCACTTAAAGCTATTGAGCGCCTCTGCTTCGTTATCGTAAACATCAAACACAGTCAACAGCTTGGTGATGGTCAACAGATCCTGAAGCTTCTGCGTGAGGTTGAGCAGTTTGAGCTGTCCACCTTCTTTGCCGATCGCGGTGTAGCTGGAGACCAGTTCACCGATGCCGCTGGAATCGATGTAGCTCACGCCGGCAAGATTCAACAGAATGCGCTTTTTACCCTCTTCAAGCAGACGCCGGACAGCCGTACGCAACGCGACGCTACCCTCGCCGATCGTGATCTTTCCGCTCATGTCGAGAACGGTTACATCTCCTGCTTGACGTTCGTTGATATTCAACTCAGCCATTGTAAGAAATCTCCTTTATGCAATTGCGAATTAACGTCGCTTGAGCATGCGCACTGTTGTACCACCTTCCGGTCGGATCAACCAGTCAACCTCATCCATGAAAGTACGCATGAAAAAGATGCCACGGCCCGAGGTCTTCAAAAGGTTCTCGGTAGCTGTTGGGTCTGGGACGTCTTCCGGATTGAACCCGGGGCCCTGGTCATGGACGCTGATTTCCACAGCGTCAGGCGAGCTCTTCAAAACTAGTTCTACGGTTTTGTTTTCGTCCTGACGATTGCCGTGAAGCACGGCGTTGGTCACAGCCTCACGCACGGCCATGTCGATGCCGAACGCAGCATCGTCGCTGACTCCGGAGCGGCCTACGAACTCGGCCACGGCGGCGGCCGCGGCGGCAACCGTTTCGATTCGGCTGGGCAAACTTAACTCGGTCGTCTCTACGGTCAACCCTTATGCAAGGCCTCTCCGAAAGCCACTGCGCGAGGACTCTGGCTGCTTTCTGTACCTACCGACACTGATCAGGAGTCCGAGGGTGTAACACGCGGCGACTCTGTGTGTCAAGAAAGCCTAGTTCTAACGGGGCGTTAAAGTCAGATAATAAAGCCGAAACTCTTGAGCGTGCGGTCGAGTTCGGACAAATCCAGGGGCTTGCGCAGGTAGCGGTTGCAGCCGGTTTCGAGTGCTGCGTCTTCCATTCCGGGCACGTCGTAGGCCGTTATCGCCACAATCGGGATTTCCTCGCCCGGCCCTTCGCTTTCGCGGAGGTTTTTGACTGTTTCGAGACCATCGAGCACCGGCATGTTCAGATCGATGACGATCAGACTCGGCTGGTGGCGGCGCGCCATTTCGAGCGCTTCCTGCCCGTCTTCGGCTTCGAACACGCGGTAGCCTTTCAGCTCGAACGCGCGTTTGAGCATAGCCCGCGTGTCCTGCGAGTCTTCCGCAAGCAAAACAGTCGGATAAAGTATGGCCGAAACAGAGTCGTTCATCGGGCTTACGCCCTGAGTGCTATGATTCATTTTTCATAGGGGGAACCGCTTAAAGGGGGGAACCTCTAGGGAACTAAGCGGATGCCCCTACTTATACCACATGAAACTAGTTCCAGCACAATGGATTACGGGCAGGCTGCGTCTGCCGGGTGACAAATCGATTTCGCACCGGGCCGCACTGATCGCGGCGCTCGCGGATGGTGCGTCGGAGATCACAAACTTTTCCACAGCGCGTGATTGCGCGTCGACGCTCGCGTGTTTGCGCGAGCTTGGGGTTTCGATCGAGCGCGACGGCGAAAAGCTCCGGTTTCGCGGGTCGCAGAAGCTTGTTTTGCCGCGTGAGCCGTTGGACTGTGGAAACAGTGGCTCGACAATGCGAATACTCGCGGGCGTTTTGGCGGGTCACGATTTGAACGCTGAGTTGATTGGCGACGAGTCGTTAAGCACACGGCCCATGCGCCGAATTATTGAGCCGTTGGAATTGATGGGCGCGCGTATCGAAGCGGCTGACGGCAAACCGCCGCTTCGAATTCGCGGTTCCGGCAACCCGCGCGCGATCGAGTACAAACTGCCGGTGGCGAGTGCGCAGGTGAAGTCTGCGATCCTTTTCGCGGGGCTAAATGCCACAGGTCGCACGACGGTTATCGAAACATCGCGCACACGCGATCATACCGAACGTCTCTTCAACGGCTTCGGCGTGCCGGTCGCCGTAAACGACGTTTCAGTTTCACTCGACGGTCCAGCGCGTTTCACCGGCGGGTCAATCACGATCCCCGGCGATATTTCCTCCGCGGCGTTTTTCATTGCGGCCGCAATGCTATTGCCCGGTTCGGAATTGGTCATCGAAAACGTAGGACTGAATCCGACGCGTACCGCGTTTCTTTCAGTTCTCACTTCCTGGGGCGCTGACATCACGACGACCGACTTTCGCATGGAACGTAACGAACCCGTGGGCACGATCACCGTCCGTGGCGGAATCGGCGAAGCGGAGGGCGAACGGGTCCTGGCTGGAGATCAAATACCGTTACTAATCGACGAGTTACCTTTGCTCGCGGTTGTTGGGACCGGGATTGAAGGCGGAATGGAAATCCGCGACGCCGTCGAGTTGCGCCACAAAGAAAGCGATCGGCTCGCAGCCACCGTCCGCAACCTGCTCGCGATGGGCGCGGATGTTCACGAACTGTCCAACGGACTTCGTATTACGCAACCCGTCAAACTGCGCGGCGCCGCGATCGATTCTTACAACGACCATCGCATCGCGATGGCTTTCTCCGTCGCCGCACTCATCGCCGAAGGCGACACCGAAATTCACGGCTCTGAATCCGCCGCCGTTTCCTTCCCCGAGTTCTTCGAACTGCTCGACTCACTGGTCCAAAGATGAACCTCGCAGGACCAATCGTCATCGTCGGTTTCATGGGTTGCGGCAAAACCGCCGTCGCGCACGCACTGGCGCGCAAATTCAATCTGCCAATGGTTGACCTGGACCGCACGATCGCCAAGCAACACGGAAGGACCGCCGCACAACTGATCCGCGAAGACGGTGAACCCGCTTTTCGCGCGATCGAAACCAAAACCCTGCATCAACTCCTCGAGACCGGCCGGCGAGGCGTCATCGCACTCGGCGGCGGCGCGTGGATTACTGACGTCAATCGTAAGCTGATCGACCAGTACAGTTGCACGAGTGTATGGCTCGATACCCCGTTCGAATTGTGTTGGCAGAGAATCGAAGCGTCTGAAGAAGATCGACCGTTGGGCCGCACGCGCGAACAGGCCGAACAACTCTATCGCGCGCGCAAACCGGTATATCAACAGGCCACGATTCGCGTGCCAGTCGAACCCCACGAAACTCTTGAAAGTATAGTCGTCCGGCTCGTCGACGCGATTTAGGCCACAGATCTGTGGCTAAAACTTGTACTTCAAAGCAAACTGCATCTGCCGCGAGGAACCCGAGTCGCCAGTCGCGAAACGTGTGTTCGTGATCTGACCAAACGTTGCCGTTCCCACCACGCGTCCCGGTTGGCCGAAGTTTGCGTGATTGAACAAGTCAAAGACTTCCCAGCGAAACTCAATCAATTGTGTTTCAGTCAGCTTTGTGCGCTTGATGACTGAGAAGTCCGTGTTGTTGAAGCCCGGACCAATCACCACGTTGCGGCCGAGATTGCCGAAACGTCCCACCGGAACGACAAACGGCGCGATGTCGAACCAGCGGCTCACCGTGCCGAGTGTCTCGATTGGACCAGTCACATCGGGCCGCACAGTGTTGTTGGTTCCCGTAAACGCCGCGTTGTTGATGACTATGTTGACGGGATTGCCGCTCTGCGACTGCACGATCGTCGAGAACTGCCAGCCTTCGACGAATTGATTACCTTTGAACGGCAGCTCGTAAAGACCGCTGATCACAAACCGGTGACGTGCGTCGAAATCTGAGAGACCGCGGTTGTTGCGCAGGTTGTAGCTGTCCTGCACGACGATGCCCTGGCTGTTCAGCGAGTTGTAATCGATCGACTTCGAGAACGTGTACGACGCGTTGAACTGCAGCCCGCGCGACAAACGCTTCGTGCCCGTGATCCAGAGCGCGTTGTAACTGGAGTTTCCCGTGCTTTCGATCTGCACGATGTTGTTCAGCGGTGTGTTCGGGGCGATCTCACTGGAAGATGAAACCGCCGTGAACGGGCGCGCACCGCCGTTGACCGGTTGATTGATGTTGCGCGAGATGCGCAAGTGGGTGCCTTTTGTACCGAAATAGCCGACGCTGACGGCAAGGTCGCGCGCGATCTCGCGTTGAATGTTGAGGTTCCACGACTGAACGTACGCGTTATTGAAACCGTGATCGACCGTGTTGGGCGCGAGTCCCCCGGCACGTGCCCGGAGGTCAGCATTTTCGAAAGTGATCAGACCGGTCGTAACCGACCGCGGCTCTGCCAATGGAGGATTCGACGCGAGCGGTGTGACTACGTTCGTCACCGGCTGGTCCGTCAGGATCGCGTAAGCGGCACGAACCGAAGTCTTGCCGTCCTTGAATGGATCCCACGCAATACCGACACGGGGTTGGAAGTTCTTGTTATTTTCTTCGTAGACCTCGTCGATGCCTGAGCCGACGCGAACAAGCCTGGCCGTCGCCGGATCGAAGACGACGAAGCGATTGAAGCGCTCGGTCGGCGTCATGTTCCAGTCGTAACGCAAGCCGAGCTCGAGCGTCAGGTTGGGACGCACTTTGAAGTTGTCCTGCACGTAGAACCCGAGCGCGTTTTGAATGATCGCGCTGGAGCGATCGCCGAGAGTAACCGTAAACGCGCTTGCTCCGGATCCGGCGAGGAAGCTGTTGAGATTCGGAAACGTGAACGTGCCTGTGTCGAGTGTGAAGTTGTTGTTGTAAAAGCGCCGCGCTTCACCGCCAAACTTGAATGAGTGATTGCCGCGCAACCAGTTCAGCGTGTCGGAAAGCACGACGGTCATGTCAGCGCGGCCTTGCGGGAAGCCTGCTGGACCACCGATGTTGAAGTTGAAACCGGTGACGCTGATCTGCGGCAGGCCGATGTCGGAATTGACACCGTTCCTGATATCGAAATCTGCCGGGTTGACCTGCAGGTTTGGCGTGAAGGTGATGTTGACCCGATTGAATCCGAGCCGCGCTTCGTTGGTGACGTTTGGACCAAAGATGTGCGTTTCGTTCAGGGTCAGTATTTGCCGGGTTGATTGGCGCGTGTCGCCAAAGCCCGGTAGCGTGTTGCCCTGAAGGTTCGGTTCGCCACGCTTGTCGCGTTGAAACGCGTAGTAGCCGTGCAGGCGATCGTTCGCGCCGAAGCTGTGACTGACGTCGCCGGTCCATTGATCGATGTCGACCGGCGCAGTTCCGGAACCTGCAAATCTGCCGATCTGCGTCGGCACGCCGTTCACGATCACGGTGTCGACACTCGTCGGCAAAGGAATCAAGGGCAAGAGTTTTGTGACTGTCGAATTAGTGACGCCGGCGCGTTGTTGAAGCGTGGGCACGTTGCTCGTCAGCGTCAGCCCCTGGCGCTGGCGCAGTCCTTCGTAACTGAAGAAGAAGAACGTGCGGTTCGTGCCGTTGTAACTGAAGATTGGACCACCTTCGCCGAAGCGCGGAAAGTGAATCGGACCGCCGATGTTGAAGCCGAACTGATTGCGCTTGAACGGTGGCGGTTCGCTGGAGTTGAAGTCGAAAAAGTTGCGCGCGTCGAGTTTCTCATTGCGAA
>DASUPR010000359.1:0-7182 GCA_036281015.1 Pyrinomonadaceae bacterium | reverse complement strand
TTCATCATGGCGACGACCGAGCGTCACAAAGTTCCGGAAACGATCCTGTCGCGGTGTCAGCAGTTTGAGTTTCGCACGATCGCCACGGCGAAGATCATGGAACGGTTGAAACTGATTGCGAAGTCGGAACAGATTTCGGTTCCCGACGAAGCGTTGCGCGAGATCGCGCGCAGTGGTGAGGGCTCGATGCGTGATGCGCAGTCGGCGCTCGACCAGGTAATCAGTTTTGCGGGCAGCACGATCAAAAAAGAAGACGTGGAGATGGCGCTCGGGATTGCCGGCGCCGACATTCTCACGCGCATCATCGACAGCATTGCCGCAAACAAACCGGCGGACGCGATCGCGGTGGTTGACGACATCGTGATGCGCGGGCACGACTTGAGAAACTTCTGCCGCGATCTGCTCGCGCACTTTCGCGATCTGCTCGTGAGCAAGGTTTCGGGAAATGTCGAACTGCTCGAATCCGCGGTTTGTGAACCGGAGGAATTACAACGGCAGGCAGCGATGTTTACTGAAGCCGATCTCGTGCGGTTCTTTCATTCGCTTTCGGAGACGGAAACAAAACTGCGCGCCGCAACGCAGCCGCGGTATCAGTTGGAAGTCGGCATAGTTAAGCTGATGGAGCTGCGCGGTGTCGAAAGTATCGGCGAGATCCTTCGTCGTCTTGATTCTCTCGAAAGCGGCTCCGGCGGTACCGCACCAATCCCCACCAAAACTGCGCCTCGTAGTACGCAATCCGTTTCGTCCGTGTCATCCGTGCCCACTTCTTTCGTTGCGACAGCGGCAGCACCGGCTCTGGACTCGTCTCCCTTCGACCGCATCAAGTCAGTACTTGAAAGCCAGCGCAAAATGCTGCTGGTTACGGCGCTCGATCACGCGCTCAACACTTCACTCGAAAATGGCGAGCTCTTCATCGAGTTTGCACCTGAATCGCGTCACTTCCGCGACACGCTGTCAAAACCCGAGAACGTCAAATTTGTGCGTGACGCCTGCCGCGAAGTGACCGGACAGGAAACCGGATTCCGTATCGCCGTCAAAGGTCCGCAAGCCGAAGGCGAACCACGCACTCCCGAAGACGAAGCCCGCGTCGAAAAACAGCGCCTGCGCGAAATGGCCGAAAGCAGCCCAAACGTGCAAACAATGCTGAAAACGTTTCGCGGCGAGATCGTCGACGTCCGCCCGGCCACCAATAAAGAATAGCCAGCTCAGACGAACAAAACCCGGATGGCCTTCGTATGGAATTCGGTTACGGAGGTAGCTGAAGATGCGCGATCCAGTTCTGGCAGGTGTTTTGAGTTTAATTGTTCCGGGTGTCGGCCAACTCTACAACGGCCGGATACTGGCAGGAATTCTCTGGTTGATTTTCACGCCGGGATTTTGGCTCGGAACCGGCGGCACGCTCGGCTGGATCTGTCACATCGTCTCCGCCTACTGCGCCTACTCCTACGCCAAAGAACACCCCGTGCGCTACTGAGGTTTGTCCGTTTTCTTCGGAGGCATCGCGCGGGGAATGTCGTTAGGATCGAGCGGTTCCTCCAGCTTCTGTGATCCACCTCTCAACACCGGCGGCAGCTTCGAAACGGGAATAGTCACCGTGGCCACCGGTTCCACTCGCCTCAGAATCGCGCCACCTCGCCCGGCAATCCAAACGTTGTTGCCGCCGCGATACGCAATCGAGAACAACGCAGTGCTCGTTATGGACGGCTGAATCTCCCACGTCGCACCGGCGTCCTTGCTGTGAATGATACTTCCCTGCTCTCCGACGACCAGCACATCATTTCGATTCGCGACGTCAACGCCGAACAGATTTCCATTCACGCCGGTCTCCAGATCCTTCCACGACACGCCGCCGTCATCAGTACGCAACACAAGACCGCGCGCGCCGACGATGTAGCCGCGCACCGCATCAGCAAAGGTCACGGCGTACAACCACTCCTTCAAATTGCGATCGACGCGAATCCAGTGCTCGCCGCCGTCTTCCGTGCGCAGGATCGTGCCGCCGGAACCAACTGCCACGCCGCGCAACGGATCGACAAACTTCACGTCCTCGAGCCAACTGAACGTGTTCGTCTGTTGAAACTGCCACGAAATACCTTCGTCTTTCGTGTGCCAGATCGCACCGCGTGCGCCGACTACCCAACCTTCTTTCGGAGAGACAAACGCGACACCAAACAGATCTTCTTTGACGGGACTCGCGACCGCGTCCCACGAAATGCCGCCATTCACCGAATGCAGAATCGTGCCCTTGTCGCCGACAACCCAA
Organism: Pyrinomonadaceae bacterium; assembly: GCA_036281015.1. Classification (GTDB taxonomy): domain Bacteria; phylum Acidobacteriota; class Blastocatellia; order Pyrinomonadales; family Pyrinomonadaceae; genus PSRF01. The sequence goes on along the minus strand of DASUPR010000359.1, from coordinate 4,919 downwards.
CCTGATTCTTCAGTCGCGAAACTGATTGCGTTCAGGTTTGTAGTCACGCCCGAAGGACGTGCGATCCACGTCTTACCGCCGCTGCTCGTGTACAAGATTCGCCCGCGTTCGCCCACCGCCCAACCGTGTGAATTGTCGACAAAGGAAATGTTCGCGAGGTCGTCGCGTCCACCTTCGGTTAACCGGTGCCACGACAATCCACCGTCGTCCGTACGCAGCACGAGGCCGTCAGCGCCTGCCGCCCAGCCCAGCGACTCGTCGGCAAAATGAACAGTCGCGAGACGTGGATTCGTGCGCACGTTCACCGGCAACCAGATGTTGCCGCCGTCAGCGGTCGTGAGCACGACCCCGCTTTCACCAGCGGCCCAACCGTGTGTTTCGTCGGTAAAAAAAACAGAATAGAGATCGGTGGTGACGAGAGAATTCTGCGTGGTCCAGGTTTCGCCGCCGTCGCGCGTTTGCAGGATCGTGCCGCGATAGCCGACGACGACCGCGTGTTTTTCGGCAATGAACGTGACGCCGGTCAAAGCGGTTTCAGCAACGCCTTTTACGTGCTTCCACTCGGCGCCACCGTTTGCAGTAAGCAGGATCGTGCCGCGAGAACCGACCGCGACGCCGTTTTTCGCGTCGGCAAAGCTGACGGAAAACAGATGCGCTGTAGTTTTGCTTTCCTGCGGTTTCCACGTCTTGCCGCCGTCGGCCGTAACGATGATCGAACCAAACGTGCCAACGGCCCAACCGTGCAACGGATTTTGTGGCGCAAAGGTGACCGCGAAGAGATGATCGCGAACGCCTGTCGGCCGCAACGTCCACTTCTTGCCCGCGTTGCTGGTCGTGAGAATCACGCCACGCGCGCCGCTAATCACCGCGCGCGAGCGGTCCTTCACGTACATGCCGTAAAGCGTTGTGCCGGCCGGACTCTCCTGCTCTTCCCACTCGAAGCCGCCGTTGTTCGTCGTTAAGACAACGCCATTGGCGCCGATGGCCCAACCACGTTTCTTGTCGGCCGCGAACCGGATCGCGTTGATCGAGTTTCCCTGCGGCAGCGGGTTTTGCCACTGCCAACCGCGAAACGGATCCTGTGCATGAGCGACGACAATGAACGCGAGCACTAGAGACACTGCGACCGACAGTGCGGCTGGGCGCGAAAGAAAGTCGGGAAACAGGGTCTTTATTCTGGCCACAGTGGGAGCCACTATCACAAACACCAGCGGGATTTAAGATAAGGGGAGGCGAGATTATGGCTCAACGGCGCCCACCGAGTCCACCGCGTCACGCAGAATTAACTCATCCACGCGACCAGCGGCGGCAATGCGCCGCGCGGCGTTGTCGGCGGCTTCCTGAAGCAGGTGGCCGACGTGTCCGCGCGTCCATTCCCAGTGAACCTTGTGTTTGCTCGCCGCTCGATCCAAACGTTCCCACCACTGAAGATTAGTTTTGCGGCGAAAGCGGCCGCTCATCGTTTCCACTACATAGCGCGAGTCAGTGAACACCTTGACGGCGCAGGGCTCGCGCAATGCTTCGAGTCCGACTGCCGCGGCAACGATCTCCGCCTGTTGATTCGTCGCGCGTCCCAGGTATTCGCCGACGGCGCGCCAGAATCCTTTGTAACCCAACAACGCGACGGAGGCGGCACGGCTCGATTCCTGTCCGTTGCCCAAACTCGATCCGTCGCAAAAGATTGTTACCTGCTTGAGTGCTGCCACCGCTACAGATTAACCTTACTCGGTACAATCTGCGTAATGCGTAACAAAAGGAACGAGAACTATGTCTGAAGTGGACCGAATTGGCGATCAGTTTCGCCGCGCGTTCGACGGCGAAGCGTGGCATGGACCATCGGTGATGGCGTTGCTGAATGGTGTGACGGCCGAACAAGCCACGGCGCGTCCGATTCCCGGCGCGCATACGATTTGGGAGTTGACGCAGCACATTCGCGCGTGGGAAGGCGCGTGTTTGCGGCGCTTGAATGGCGATCCGGCGCAGTTACCGGACAGTGAAGACTGGGTGGCGCTGAACGATTTCAGCGAGGCAGCCTGGGAACAAACGAAACAAGGCTTGATCGACACGCACAATCAATTATTAGCAGCGATCGCGTCGCTTGACGATTCGCGGTTGGACCAACCGATCATGGACCATCCGTCGATTCCGTTCTCCACCACGTACGTGACGCTTCATGGCGGCGTGCAACACGATCTTTATCACGCAGGACAGATCGCGATACTGAAGAAAGCGTTGGGAATATGAGTGAGCTATCGAGTAAACAATGTGTACCTTGCCGCGGCGGCGTGCCTCCGCTTACAGCTGCGGAGATCGAGCCGTTGCTGGCCCAACTCAACGGCTGGGAAGTTGTGCTGCAACATCACCTGAAAAAGAACTACGGCTTCTCGAACTTCGCTGAAGCGCTCGCGTTTGTGAATCGCGTCGGCGAAGTGGCGGAAGAGCAGGGTCATCATCCGGACATCTGTTTTGGTTGGGGCAAGGTCGAGGTGACGATCTGGACGCACAAGATCGACGGTCTCACGGAGAGTGATTTCATTCTCGCCGCGAAGCTCGACCAGCTTTAACCCTGAACTAATCTGAAGAATTCAGAGCCGGCGCTGTCCGAAAGCCAAACACTAACCGCCCTCAGTGCTTTCAAATTACACGGCAATTTGACGGGTTCGCGCGGGTGTGCAGTCGGCACAACGGTTGCCGTTGTGTGCCTAAAGCGGAACTTTGCGTTTGGGGGAGGAGTTTATGGCTGATAAAGATAATGCGAAATTAGTAACCGGACTTTTTAAAAGCAAGGTGGCTGCCGAGGCTGCGGTGGACGCCCTTTTGAAACGCGGATTTAGTCGTGACGACATCAGCGTGCTCATGTCAGACGACACGCGCTCGAAGCATTTTGCGTTGCAGTCGCGCACACATGCAGCCGACGGACTCGGAATTGGCGCCGCAGCGGGCGGTACGGTTGGGGCGGTGCTCGCAGCGATCGCAGCGGTCGGATCAACTCTGTTTCTGCCGGGATTGAATCTCGTAATTGCTGGTCCAATCGCGGCTGCGTTGGCGGGACTCGGCGCCGGTGGTGCGGCGGGTGGTTTGATTGGCGCGCTGATTGGCGCTGGTATTCCTGAATATCGCGCGAAAGTGTACGAAGCGGGAATTCGCGGCGGCGGAATTTTGATCGGCGTACTCGGTCGCGACGATGAAGATGTGAATCGGATCGAAGAGCTGCTTGAAGAGCTTGGTGCTGAACACGTCCGCACTGAATAAAGTCACACAAAAAAACCCGGACTACCTGGATTCGATCCACGTAGTCCGTGCTTTTGGTTGCTAGCCAGTTTTCTTCTACTTAACGCTTGATGGCGTCACCGACATCTTCGATTGCTTCGCCGATATTGCGTTTCGCTTTACCGTAGCCCTCCTGGATGTTGCCGCCGGCGCGATCGGCTGCGCCCTCGGCTTCGAGATCTTCATCGTCGAGCGCTCTGCCGACTCCCTCTTTCACTCTGCCTTTAGCCTGATCCCATTTTCCTTCCATCTCATCCTTGTTTGGTAAACCCATATTAACCCTCCTCATACCTTAATGATCTGATCACGCGTGTTTGAGGAGCAACCAGCGTTCCACTTTTCTGCTGTTGTTTAATTCAAACGTGGTTGAAACGATTTCATCAATTCGATGAGTTTTTCGGGCGTTGTGAAGCCTGTTTCCGCGCGCCACGCGTCGATGCGTTGATTGATGTTGTCTGCGGTGTATGGTTTCGCCACGTTGAAGAGACGCGAACCAGGAATGATCGCAATCAGTACTTTGGTGTTCTCGATCGACAGCTGGAAGGTTTCCTGTTTATTCGTTGGCGGCGTGGTTGTCCCGAGGAGTTTCATGTTGAGTGCGACTGAACCCTCGCCGAGATTGTCCGCTGGTCCAGTGTCGCACTGTCATCGTTTCTCCAGAAGCGAGTCACGAGATGAGCTTGTCGTAGTCGGCGTGTGAGCCGATCCAGAACCAGACTACGGTGTCGCCGCTGTCGAGACCGAGAGCGCGGTAGTGTACGCCGACGCGCGCGGACCAAAGTTGACCAATTTTCTTGAAGTGCAGCGATGGGTGATAGGGATCTGCTTTGAGGAGCTCAAAGTTCTTGTCCGCCAGTTTACGGACGGCGTCGGGAAGACTCCGGTAATGACGCCAGAAGCGTGGTGAGGCCAGATGTTTCACTACAAATTACAGTGGCTCGCAGCGGCCGGACTCTAAGTCGCGCTTCGCTTCATCGAGCAGAGTCTGCAACTTTCCTGAGTTTAAGTCCTGTTCGATCTGCTTGTCCCAAAGCTGCGCGCGATACGCTTCGAACCAGTCCGCCAACTCCGCTACTTGAGCGGGTGGCAATTCTGAGATAGCGGTTTCGATCTCCTTTACGTCCATAGGCGCAGTCTACACGCAGCCGGTCAATCCCATCAACGGCTTGGGCGGCGCAGAAGGAGTACGGCCCAGATGGCGAGGGCGGCGGAGAGGAGAGTGAGGAGTAAGTAGATGGGCTCCGTTAGAACTCGAGGCTCGACCGTCATTCGCACGAGGTGGGAGATGGTGATCAGGGCGAAGATGACGGCCGTGGTGATGACGTAAGCTCTCATAGAGTTACGAGTTCATTTTTTGGATTATCGCGTCGGCAAACTCGGCGGTGCGCGCGGTGCCGCCGATGTCGCGGGTGCGGACCTTGCCCTCCGCGAAGACCGCGAGCATTGCGTTCTCGACGCGCGTGGCGGCGTCGCGCTCGCCGATGTAACGCAGCATCAGGATTCCCGATTGTAAGAGCGCCGTTGGGTTTGCAATGCCCTGCCCTGCGATGTCGGGCGCTGAGCCGTGTACGGCTTCGAAGACCGCGCCTTTCTCGCCGATGTTTGCGCCGGGCACCAGTCCGAGTCCGCCAACCAAACCAGCGCAAAGG
>DASUPR010000358.1:0-21783 GCA_036281015.1 Pyrinomonadaceae bacterium | reverse complement strand
TTTGGTGATAACGGTTCGGGAATGCACGTTCATCAGTCGCTGTGGAAGGGCGAGAAACCGCTGTTCGCCGGTGATGGTTATGCGGGACTGTCGGAGATGGCGCGATTCTACATCGGTGGTTTGTTGAAGCACGCCGCCGCGATCGTGGCTTTTGCTGCGCCGACGACCAATAGTTACAAACGGCTCGTACCGGGTTTTGAAGCGCCGGTGAATCTTGCGTACTCGGCGCGTAATCGTTCGGCTGCGATTCGTATTCCGATGTTCTCGTCGAATCCGAAGCTGAAGCGGTTGGAGTTTCGTCCGCCCGATCCGTCGTGCAATGCGTACCTCGCGTTTGCGGCGATGATGCTCGCGGGACTCGACGGCGTGCAGAACCGGATCGATCCCGGCGAACCGCTCGAGAAGGACATCTACGATCTCTCGCCTGAAGAGTTGAAAGATGTGCCGACATTGCCGGGTTCGCTCGACGATTCACTGAAGGCGCTGGAGAACGATCACGACTTCCTGTTGAAGGGCGACGTGTTCAGCCCGCAGTTGATCGACAGATGGATCAGCTACAAACGAGATCGCGAGATCACGCCCCTGCGCATGCGTCCGCATCCGCTGGAGTTTTCGTTGTACTATGACATTTAGTGATTGATTTTCTACTTCGTGATCTCCCGGATCAAAATGGCGCGCGGCTGTTTCTCGATCGCATCGCGAACGAGCAGCCGCGCGCTTATAAAAGCCTGACCACGCAGCCGGGGCAAAAGGCGTTGCTGGCGGACGTGCTTGCGCTGGCCGCGTGGAGTCCGCTACTCGCCACCACACTCGAACAGAATCCCGAATACTTTCCGTGGCTCGCTCGTGAGCGCGCCGAACCGCGTATTCGCTCGCTCGACGATCTAAAGGAATCTCTCGCGCGTTTCGCGTTAACAAACTCTTCGCTCAATCCACAAAATCTCCTGGCCCGTTTTCGCCGCCGCGAACTGTTGCGCACGTACCTGCACGACATTCGCCGCGCACACACGTTGGTGGAAACGATGGAGGAGCTGTCGAACCTTGCTGACGCGATTTTGGATTACGCGTTGAGTCTGGCGCGGCAGGATCTCGACAATCGTTACGGTTTGCCACAGCACGTGGATGAGCGCGGAAGGATCGCGAATGCGGAGTTTTGTGTGGTGGCGCTCGGGAAGTTGGGCTCGATGGAGCTCAACTACGCGTCGGATATCGATCTCGTGTTCTTGTATTCCGATGACGGAACGACGTCGGGCATCGGTCAGCGCGGCGAGGTCAGTAATCGTGAGTATTTCGTCAAACTGTCGGAGACGATTGCGCGGCTGGTGGGCCAATCAGGTGGTGAAGGTGCGGCTTATCGTGTCGATCTGCGTTTGCGTCCGCACGGACGCGACGGTGCGCTGGCGTGTTCACTTCAGGAAGCGATGCGTTATTACGAGCGTTCGGCGCAGGATTGGGAACGGCAGGCGTTGATTCGTTCGCGCGCGGCGGCTGGTTCGGCGGAGTTGTTTGCGAGTTTCAAGGATGCCGTCACGCCTTATGTTTTTCGGCCTGATGTTTCGGTGAGTGGGGCGCTGGAGAGTGTCCGCATCGCGAAACAGAAGATCGATCGGCAGACGGAGAAGAAGAGCGGTTACAACGTGAAGTTGGGCCGTGGTGGGATTCGCGAGATTGAGTTTATTGCGCAGGCGCTTCAGTTGGCGCATGGCGGGCGCGATGATTGGTTGCGCGTGCCGCACACGCTCGTGAGTCTCGGCCGATTGGCTGATCGCGAGTTCATCACGCAGCAGGAACGCAGCGAGTTGTCTGATGCTTATTGTTTTCTGCGCACGCTCGAGCACCGGCTGCAGATGGAGCACGGGCTGCAAACGCACACCGTTCCGGACTCGGAACAAGCGCGCGCTCTGATCGGCCGTCGCATCGGCTTTTCCGATTCGCAGGAATTCCTGTCTGCTTTGACGATGCACACGCGCCACGTTCGCTCTACTTATGATCGTCTCTTCGGCGACCTCGAACAAAGTTCAAAACCGGTTGAAGTGTCGACTGAACCCGGCGACAAAGATCTCACGCTCGCGCTCAGCGCGGCGCGCGTTTTTGTTTCGCACTCTGATAGCCGTTCAAGTCTCAAGTCCGTGGCCCAGTCGTTGTCGTCGTTTGCGGCTGAATCGTTGAACCCGCATCGCGCGTTGGTCCACGCGGCGCGCATCGCTGCGTCGCTCGAAAAAACGGATCGCCGGCTTCATCTCTCGCCGACTAATTTGCGCACGCTGATGCGCGTCTGTGGCTCGTCAGATTTCTTCGCCGAAATGATCGCCGCGAATCCTGCCCTGATAGGTACGCTCGGAGCGTCTATCGAGACTGCATTGCGCCGCGACTATCGCGCGATTCTGCGGACCGCGATCGACGCCGAGAACACGTTTTCCGCTGAGCTGGCTGCGTTTCGTTTGAAGTGGGCTGAGTTGATGGCGGAAATTGGCGCGCTCGACATCTCCGGTGAGCTTTCAATCTTCGACACCAACCGTTTGCAAACAGACCTCGCCGTGGCGAGTCTGAACGTGTCGTACCTGATCGCGCGACGTGAAATGGCGCGGCGGTACGGTTCGTTTGCCGGTGGTCCACGCATCGCCTTCTACGGCCTGGGTCGGCTCGGCAGCGCGGGCGTCGATTACGGCTCCGATCTCGATGTGCTGTTCACTTACGATTCTCTGGTTCCATCCCCGATCAAGACTTTAACGCAGGACGAAACTTACTCGCGTTTGGTCGAGCTGATGATCGCGGCGCTTTCGAGCATCACGCGCGAGGGTTACTTGTATCGCGTCGATTTGCGTTTGCGACCGCACGGCAAAAACGGACCGTTGGTGACGAGTGCCGACGGCTTTCTCGATTACTTGAAAGAGGAGAGCGCGCCGTGGGAGTGGCTTGCTTACGTGAAACTGCGCGCAGTCGGCGGCGATCTTGAACTCGGAAAAATGATCGAGACGCACGCGCGGCACCGGATTCACGAAAACGCACTGCGCTTCGATCCGAAAGAGTTGAAGCTGGAGACGCGCCGTGTGCGTGATCGTTTGGAAAAGGAGAAGGGCAGCCGCAGCCGTCGCCCCGGGAACCGTGGAGCAATCGATATCAAGTATGGCGTTGGTGGAATGCTCGATGTTTACTTCGCAACCCGCTATCTGCAATTGCGCGATGAGGTGGTCGACGGCGGTGATGATCGTTCTACGGCATTCACGCTTGAACGCCTGCGTGAAGAAGGCTCTTTAACTGAAGACGATTACATGACGATGAGCACTGGCTACAGCCTCTTGCGCTCGATCGATCACAACCTGCGTCTGATCGTCGGACGCTCGACACGCCTGCCCGATCCCAATCACGTTACTGCGCGCGACGTCGCGGCCAGAATGGGCTTCACTACAGTAGCCGAGTTGCAGGAAACACTGATCGAACAGATGCAAGCGATTCGCGACAGCTACAACCGGATTCTTTAAGCCTGGGTTGGCGTTCCGGTGGCTTCGTACCAGCAGCGCGTACACCAGCGGTGGGTTGCCTGGCGTTCCTCGAGAGAGTAGCTGGCGGAGAGGGGCAGGCGCTTGACCACTTCGCGTTCTTCGTCGGTGAGTTCAGACCATGATTTCATCCCGCGTTTATCGCAGCGCGGACATGTCTGTGCGGCGTTCATATTAAATAATTCTTTCCAAATGCAGTTAGATATTTACTAGTGAATAGTCCTCGTGTAAGTTAGCAATGGCCGGGCAGAAAACCAAACTCCCGCCCTCGCGCATCAACATCTCGGAGAAACGGTTAACGGAGAACAAATGTTTCGCATCAAGGCTTCCTACGCAGACCAAATGGAATTGCAGACCACGCTGGAACGGGCGCGCGAATTTTTTGGCGAGTTGCGCAATTTCGCCGACCTTATGCCGGGCATCGAGGGCATACGGAAGGAGGCGGGAGGCATCATGCGTTGGGTGGTGCGTGCGGAAGTGCCGGTCATCGGCGCGGTCCATGCCAGCTTCACAGTTGAGAAGACTGAGGATTCTCCGGAACGTCTCGAGTGGTCGCCGGCGCGTTCGGAAATGAAAAACTACCTGCGCTATGCGGCGGCGTTTGAAGAGCGCGGCCACAAAGTTTTAATCAAGATCGTCCAGCACGTGGAACTGCGGCGCCAACATGCCAAGGATCTGCACCGTTTCGCGATCCTCGTCGGCGAGGGCGCCATCAGCGCGGAGATGCAAAAACGCGTGCGCGAGATGATCAAAACCTTCCTCGAACGCGCACGCGTCAAACTCGAAGGCGAAGAGCCCCTCGAACAGGAAGCCATGGCCGAAAACCCGGCCTAAGCTTTATCTGTGTAATCTGTGGTTTAGTCCTCTTTCCTTCTGCCGTAACTGATCAAGTTCGCGAAGAAGCGATACCCGCCGGGTAGTCCTGCGCGGAGTTGGCGGTACCAGACGTAGCTCGTGTAGATGTAATTGCCACGCCCGTACGGCGCCACGAGCAAACCGCCGCGAAGCATCTGTTCGCCTTTGTCGCTCGTTCCCAACACCGCCGCGTACCGCGGATCCCATTCGCGCGGGAAATAGAGCCCGCGTTCCTGAACCCAGTCGGCAAAATCCGCCTGCGTGATCCTGTTCGGAAAACGGAGCAGCGGATGGCCCGGTTGTAGAAACGTAATCGGCGCATCCTCCTGCGTCACGCGTTCACCGCCGACGATGATCGGGTACGGCGCTAGCTGCGGACGCTTGCGCTGCTCATTCGGATTCCACTCATTCACGCGATGGTAAAACACCAGCAGCGTTCCACCATCTTCGGCAAACTTCAGCAACCGGTTATTCAGCCCAATCAACTCCTGATGCGCTTCGTAACCACGATTGTCGATGATGATCGTGTGAAACGGAGACAAGTCGGCTTTCGCAATATCGTCAACCGTCAACTGCTTCGCGTCCACCCCAAGCGAAGCCAGCGCGCGCTCCAGCGTCTTGTCATAACTCGGAATGTAACCAACCTTGCGCCCCGCGACGACGATGGCATTCGCATAAACCAGCGGCACGACGCGTTTCGCTATCGGCTCTTTCGGATTGCGCAGATCCACAAGCACGTCGACATTCGTGTTCTGCATCAATCCCGTCAACGCAAGACTGCGCACTACAACGTTCGAGGTCTCGATCTGATCCGGTTGCAGCTCAATCTCCTTACCAGTTTCGAGACTTGGACCACGCACCCGCAACACGCCGCGAAACGGCGTCGTGAGATGGTTCTGAAGTTTCACTCGAAACTCGAGCGGCTTCTGCGACGTCGCCGGCGTGGTGACGTAGGGCACCGGCTCCACTTCGATAATCTCGATCGCGGGCGCCACTTCCCGGCGAATCTCCGTGCCCGCCGTAAACGAGACCCCCTCAATTGACAGGTCTGCTTCCGCCGTCAGCGGTTCGCCAAACAAGCGCCCGTCGTAAAGATGTTCCGCCGCGGGCACCGTAAAGCCCGTCGTCTTCGGCGTAGTCACTTCAATCTGCGCCGATGTTTCCGTTCCCGGCAACATCTTGTCGGCAACGCTCGGTCGTGCTTCGAGTCCCAATCCCCGAAACCGCAGTTGCTTGATCTGAACGTCACCCACACCGTTGTTACTGATGGCCGCGGTGATTCTGGTTTTCTCCCCAGGCACGAGCGCCGAACCTTCCGGAGTCAAATTCACTGCAACTCCGGTTGCAACGGCCAGCGCCTTGTCGAGCCGCGACGTCATCAGTCTGAATCGCTGCGGATCAAGCGCGACCACGTCGGCCGGAGCCGTGTACGCGCCGCGCCTGCGCGCATTGATCAGCGCGACCAAAACTTCAAGGCGCCGATCGGCATACTCAGTCAACGGCTTGCCTTCGATCGTCGGCGACACAAAACGGGCAGCCAATTGCTCCGGCAACACGAGCCCATCGATCGGCGTCTTCGCATTCGCAGGAAGCGCGGGCGAGTTTGCCGCCTGCTTCACGAGCGCGTAACGGCTGATGCGTCCGCCACCCGCCGGCACGGTCTTGGGCCACGGTCCCTGCGTCGCATGTTTTTGCAATCCGGCCAGCGCTTGCTGCGCGTAAGTCATGCCGCGCACGGGATCACTTTCGTTCGGATCAATCGTGAACATCTGACCCTGCGCATCAGCACCGCGCGATCGCACGAACAGCCGTTGCACCTGCCACACGCCCGCTTCCTTCAGTTGTTCGGGAAACTCTTTCGGATCGGCAGCCGCGTCAAAAGCCTGAAGCACGACGCGTCCGGTTGCCTGATGATGTCCGTGACCGCTCGTCGTGTCGTGGTTCGTGATGATTACATCAGGACGAAGCCGGCGAATCTGCAACACCATGCGCCGCAGCATCTCGCGTTCGCCCCACGCGCGAAACGTTTCTTCCGCAGACTTCGAAAAACCAAAGTCACGAAAACCGAGGAAGTGTGGCTCCGAGCCCTGCACTTCCGACGCCGCAATCGTCTCGTGCGCGCGAATCACTCCGAGCTCTTCGTAGAGCTCTGGTCCAACGGCATTCTGCCCGCCTTCGCCAAACGTCGAGAACAACGAAACTGTGTGCACGCCATACTTCCGCCGCAGCACAGTCAAACTGCTGCCGTCTTCGTCGTCCGGATGCGCAGCGACACACATCACCGTCCAGGGGTTCTGCAGATCGAGCAGCGCCTGGTGCAGTTGCGCATTATCTGTTTGCGATCGGACGGGCGGCGCAAGCAACTGCACCACCACGACCAACGCCAAAACTATTCGTGTAATCCGTGGCCCAAACTTCATCTCAGTTTCTCAAGCCTTCCCGCCACCACCATACTGACTGAAATTATCACTATCAAAACCACACCGTACGCTGCCGCCGCGCCGAGATTGAAGTCGCGTAGCTCGGACGCGATCGCGATCGAGATCGGCCGGTTCACCGGCACGAACACCAGCACAGAAGCGACATATTCGCCCAACGCAATCACAAACGCCAGCAAGGTACCCGCGACCGCTCCCGGCCAAACCAGCGGCAACGTCACGCGCGTAAACCGTTGCCACGCGCGCGCGCCCAAAGACCCCGCAGCCTCGCCCAACGCCGGATCGAGCTGTTCCATGCTCGCCTGAAGCGCACGCACAACCAGCGGCATGAAGCGCAAGAAATAGACGACCGGCAGAATCCAGAACGTGCCGACCAGCACAAACGAACCCAACCGCAAACTCTGCTGCCCGTACGCTTCGGCGACCGAAACTGCTACAACCGTTCCGGGCAACGCCCACGGAATCAGGATCAGCAACGAGAGCAACCGCCGTCCGCTTCGTCCGAGCAACGCCGGCTTGCCGCGCTCTCGTTTCACCAGCAGTGCTACGACGCAAAAACTCCACACCAGCGCTGCCAGCGCCGCGATCGCCGACATCGAAAAACTGTTGTAGAAGACTTCGAACGCGTACGGATCGCTGAAGAGCCGCTGATAATTCGCCAACGTGTACTCGGCAGGCAGCGTCTGCGTCGTCCACGATCCTTCGCGAGCAAAACTCACCAACACTAGTGTCGCGACCGGCAGCACGAGAACGATCGCGAAGATCACCGCTGCCGCCGCTGCGAGCACACGCGCTTTGCCGCTCGCGATCGTCACCCGCCTGCGCGGCGCGCCTTTCATCGTCGCGGCCGCAAACTTCCGCGTGCCTTCGTAACGTTGGAATACAACCAGCGCCGCGAGCGAGATCACCGCCAGTATCACAGTTTCTGTTACGGCCATCGTCATGTCGCCGCGTTGCCGGGCGGTAAAGATTTCGAGCGTCAGCACGCGCACGTTGCCGCCGAACAACAGCGGCGCGCTGAACGACGCCATCGACGTCATGAACGTAAGCAACGCGGCGGCGATCAGCGACGGCGTGAGTTGCGGCGCCAGCACGCGTGTGAAAACAAAGACGCGAGATCCGCCGAGGCTGCGTGCCGCTTCGGCCAGACTCGCATCGATTCGTCGCAGTCCCGCGCCTGTCAGCACGTAGAAAAACGGATACATCGTGTAAGTGTGGAAGAGCAGCAACGCGGGCCAGCCGCTTAGCCGCCACGGCGGAGTTTCCAATCCAAAAAGATTCTGAATGCCGTGCGCGAGGATGCCGGTCTCGCCGGCGAGGAAGATGAACGCGACCGTGCCCACAAGCGGAGGCAGCACGAGCGGCAACGCTGCAATCGCCGCGAACAGACGCCGGCCGGGAAACGTGAACCGTTCGAAAAGAAACGCGAGCGGCACGCCAATCAGCGCACACAACACGACCGTGCCGATCGACAGTCCGAGACTGCTGACGATCGCTTCGATCACCACGGCTTGTGACAGCACGTCGCGATAGTTGGCGAGCGTCCACGAACCGGCTTGTTGAAATGAACTGAGGACAACAGCGGCGTTTGGATAGACGACGCCGTAGACGAGGACGACGATCGCTACGATGAGTAACAGAATTCGATCGGTTTTCATCCCTGTCTAAGGAGCCTTAGCTTGTCGGGACGAAGAATCACAGCGCACTCGTTACCGACCTTTAAACCGTCCGGCTGTACGACCAGTGCTTCCAGCAGCAACCCGTTTGCGTCCACCCGAATCGTCGACGTCGCACCCGCGAAGACGATCTCGCGAACGGTGCCGCGCAACGAATTCTCTGCGGACTCGTTGTTCGTGCTGAGTTGCACGTGCTCCGGACGAATCGCCAGCACCACTGGTTTGTTCATCGGCGCCAGTTCATCCTTCGTGACCGGCATGTGAAGCGTGTGGTCACCGTCCAGCGTCTTGAACTCGCCATCACTCGTCTTGCTCGAACTCAAACGAACGGCACGAATCAGGTTATTGCGGCCGAGAAAACGCGCCACCGCGATGTCGCCCGGTTGTTCGTAAAGCTCGCGCGGCTTGCCGGTCTGCATCAGTTTTCCGCCGACCATCACGCTGATGCGATCGCACAACGCGAATGCTTCTTCCTGATCGTGCGTCACATAAACCGCGGTCAGCCCGAGACGCGTCACCAGTTCGCGCAACTCGCCGCGGGTTTCTTCGCGCAACGACACGTCGAGGTTTGAAAGCGGTTCGTCAAACAGCAACAACGCCGGCTCGATCGCGATCGCGCGCGCGATCGCCACGCGCTGTTGCTGGCCGCCGGAGAGCTCGTCGATGGCGCGTTTTTCGTAACCGGGAAGTTGGACCAGTTCGAGCGCGCTGCGCACACGCTCGTGCATTTGCTCCTTCGCTGCATGACGCGCGCGCAGTCCAAAAGCGACGTTTTCAAACACGTTCAGGTGAGGGAAGAGCGCGTAGTTTTGAAAGACCATGCCGAAGCCGCGCCGCTCCGGCGGCAGGTTCGTGATTTCTTTTCCTTCGAAATGGATCGAGCCTGCGTCGGGTTTTTCGAGACCCGCGATCATTCTGAGCGTCGTCGTCTTGCCACAGCCGGATGGACCAAGCAGTCCGAAAAACTCGCCGCGCTCGACTTCGAGCGACACGCCGGCGACTGCTCGTGTCGAGCCGAAGTTGCGAGAGATGTTCTGAAGCGACAACAGGGGCATCGTTCGCGTGGGCTATTCGCGGCCTCGTCCGCGTATGTTTGTGTCCCAATATCTTAACCAGTCGGCGCCCTGTGTTCGCAACAGCTCCCAATCGAGCGGCAAGCGCGTGAACGGTTCGTTCATCCAGGCGGGCAACTGCGCGCGATCGAGATCCGTGCGCACGGGAATGCGGTAATACTTCTGAGCCGCGAAAGCGAGGCTCTCGGGCGTGGTCACAAACTCGTAAAAACGTTTCGCTTCCTCTTCGTTCGGCGCGCCGCGGATGATTGCGATGCCGTCGATGATCACGGGCGTGCCGCTCGCGGGGATCGTGTAGCCGACGGGAAAGTTCTTCTGCTCTTTGTAGAGCCGCACGTCGGGCATGTCCCACAACGTGATCAGTCCTTCGCGCCGTGCGAGCTTTTGCATCAGCAAGGTGCCGTCGGCGGTGTATTCGTGAACATTGGCGTCGAGCTTGCGCAGCCAGTCGTAACCGCCGTTGGTTGAATTGGTGTCTTTGTAGAAACGCCAGATCATCGCGCCGAAGATCGCGCGCATCGTGTCGGACGGATTGGGGTTGCGAATCAGGACCTTGTCGCGCCACTTCGGATCGATCACGTCGTCCCAGTCACGCGGCGCGTCGGCGGCGGTTACGGCTTCGCTGTTGTAAGCGATGACTTGCGGTGTTTCGTAAGTGCCGTACCAGCGATCGTTTTGATCGCGTGACTGAGGCGGAACCTTGTCGGCCCAACTGGGCCGGAACTGGGCCAGCAAATTGTCGTCGGCGGCGGTTTGGAAAGTCGTGTGCGACGCGCCCCACCAGAGGTCGGCCTGTGGGCGGTTTCGCTCGACGGTGACGCGTTCGAGAATCTGGCGCGAGCCCATGTCGAGGAACTGGACGCTCGCTTCGGGGTAGCGTTCCTTGTAGCGCGCGATGAAGTCTTTGAGCAGTTCCTGACCGTGTGGCGTATAGATCAGCAGGCGGCGTCCGCCGTCCGCGCCGGGCCGACACGAAAAAAGAAAAGAGCAGACGAGAATTGCGGAAACAAACAGAACCAGCTTGACGCGCATCGAAGCCATGCTAGCACAGTAGCCAAATTCACCGCTGCCGTGCTTTGATGAAAAACGAGATGACTGTAAAACGCAGAATCATTAGGGCTGGGGGTTGGGGCATCGCCAAACGACTCATCAAGCCCATTCCCGTTGTCGGCGCGATCTTCGCCTTCGGCCTGGCTGGCTACGAGATCCGCAAGAAGGGCCTCCTGCCGGGCGCGGTGCACGTCGGTCTCGATATGACGCCCGTCGTCGGCACAGCGAAAAACGTACTCGAGATCTTCACCGGGGATCTGATTCCCGACAAACCACCAAAAACGAATCAACTGGTTACGCCCGTTAAGCCGATACGGGAGGACGGTCGGTAAACGGCCGCGCTTGCAGGTAACCGTGCGCCAGCTTCAGTAGAGTTGGTTCGGACCAGTATGGCCCAAGCAGTTGAAAGCCGATCGGCAGTCTTTCTGACGAGAGTCCGCACGGCACGCTGAGCCCGGGAACACCGGCGAGGTTTGCGGTCACGGTATAGATGTCGTTGAGATACATCGACAGCGGATCGTCAACCTTCTCGCCGAGTGCGAACGCGGGCGTTGGCGCAGTCGGCGTGATGATGGCGTCGCAGTTTTTGAACGCGTTGAGAAAGTCGTTTTTGATCAGCGTGCGCACTTGCTGAGCTTTGCGATAGTAAGCGTCGTAATAACCCGCTGAAAGCACGTACGTGCCGAGCATGATGCGCCGTTTAACTTCCGCGCCAAAACCCTCCTCGCGCGTCTTGCGATACATCTGGCGCAACTCCGGCGCCTCTTCCGCGCGAAAGCCGTAACGCACGCCGTCGAAGCGGGCGAGGTTCGACGAAGCTTCGGCCGTCGCGATGATGTAATAGACAGCGATCGCGTAACCCGCGTTCGGTAGTTCAACGTCAACGATCTCCGCGCCGAGTTCGCGATACACATCGACGACGCTCTTCACCGCCGTGCCGACTTCTTCGTCTAGCCCCTTGCCAAACAACGCTCGCGGAAACCCGATGCGCGCACCTTTCAGATCGCTTTCGAGCGCTGCTGCGTAATCCGGCACCGGCACGTCAGCCGTCGTCGAGTCGCGTCGATCGCGTCCGGCGATAACCCCGAGCACACGCGCGACGTCCGCCACCTCACGCGCAAACACGCCGACCTGGTCCAACGACGACGCAAACGCCACGAGCCCGTAGCGCGAATTGCGCCCGTATGTCGGTTTCAACCCGAGCACGCCGCAGAGCGACGCCGGTTGCCGCACCGATCCTCCAGTATCCGAACCAAGAGCCACCGGCACGATGCCCGCAGCCACCGCGGCCGCTGATCCACCTGACGAACCACCCGGCACGCGCGTCGTGTCCCACGGATTTCTGACCGGCCCAAACGCCGAGTTCTCATTTGACGACCCCATCGCAAACTCGTCGCAGTTTGTCTTCCCGATAATCACCGCGCCCGCGTCGAGCAGACGCTCGATCACAGTGGCGTTATACGGCGGATGATAATCGCCGAGGATGCGCGATCCGCACGACGTCTGCATCCCTCTTACACAAATATTATCTTTGACGGCGACGGGCACCCCCGCAAGCACACCCTGGCTCTTCTCCGCCTCTTTGGCCCTACCCAACGCCCCCTCCCGATCGATCTCGAGAAAAGCATTGAGCTTCTCATTGAGCCTCTCCGCAGCCCCCACCGAAAACTCTACACTTTGACGCGACATAGTTTGTTGTTTACAGCACCTTTGGTACACGGAAGTGGCCGGCGGCGGGGTCGGGGGCTTCCGCGAGGGCTAGTTTTTGGCCCAGAGAGGGTTGGAGTTCGTCGGCGCGTGAGGAGTTGGTCTGTTCGCCTTCCGGGGTTAGACCACCGAGCGCCGGTTCGACGTTTGCTGTGTCGAGCTCGTTGAGCTGTTCGACGTAGTTGACGATCTCGGTTATTTGCGGGACGAAGGTTTTCAATTCGTCTTCGCCCAGTTCGAGATGCGCGAGTTGCGCGACTTTAGCGATGTCAGCTTCTGTTATGGGCATAGCTTTGGGTCAACGATGAATTCGATCGAACTGACAAGCGGCTGACCGAGCAGGGAATTCACGCGATAAAGCATCGAGCCTCTCATCGTGTGTAATTGCCTCTGCCAGATCGCGTCGGGCACCGCGATTCTCAGCGTGCGATCCTGCAGGCCGAGCGGCACTGCGTGCTCCTTGAGGCCGTCGCCCGCGGCGTGCTTCCACGCAGCAATGGCCGCAGCTTCGATGACCTCCGGCGCATTGCCGGAAGCGCGAAGGACAGAAGGTAGAGATTTAATGAGTCCTTCCATTGCCAACCGTGATTGAAACACGCAAACTGTCTCGTCGCAACTGACCAAACTATGAGCAATCATCTTCGAGAAAAAGTGGTTCTCGCTTCGAGTAGTCCACGCCGCAAGGAGTTACTGGACGCCGCCGGCTGGCCCTACGAAGCGATCGTCGCCGGTATCGACGAATCAATCTTGCTAAACGAAGAGCCGGCCGTTTACGTGCAGCGGCTCGCGCGTTCGAAAGCCAAAGCCGTCGCAACGAGATTGGAGTCAGGACTGGTGCTGGGCGCTGACACAACCGTCGTGATTGAAAACGAGATCCTGGGCCAACCGGTAGACGATGACGACGCGCGGCGGATGTTGAAGTTATTGAACGGCAAGTGGCACGAAGTGTTGACCGGTGTTGCCGTCGTCAGAGTTGGCGGTGAAACGTTAGTCGATTACGAAACAACGCGTGTGCGCTTTGCGGAGATGAATGATCGCGAGATCGATTGGTACGTCGCAACCGGCGAGGCGCGCGGCAAAGCGGGCGCGTACGGCATTCAAGGCGCGGCCGGCCTCTTCATCGAAGAGATCCAGGGCGATTATTTCAACATTGTGGGTTTGCCGATCCGGTTGGCGTATGAGTTGGCGGCTCGGGTTTAGATGAGCACGGTGCCACCGTCGATGTTGATTCCCTGACCGTTGATTCCGCGTCCCTCGTCCGACGCCAGTAACAACGCAAGAGCCGCGACTTCCTCAGACGTCACAAGCCGATTCTGCGGGCTCATCTTTTTGAGTGCTTCCAAAGCTTCTTCAGCGGAGCGGCCGGTTTTTGACGTGATTGTTTCAATGCCGCGCGAGACCATTTCCGTATCGACATAGCCCGGACAGATCGCGTTGACCGTGATGCCGCGCGCAGCGACTTCCATCGCGAGCGAACGCGTTAGACCGAGCACGCCGTGTTTCGACGCCGTGTAAGCGGCGACGTAAGGCGCGCCCGTTTTGGCGGCAATCGAGGCGATGTTGATGATGCGTCCCCAGCCGCGTTCGAGCATTGCGGGCAGCGCGGCGCGTGTGCAGTAAAACGTGCCGGAGAGATTGATCGCGATGTGACGCTGCCACAGTTCGTCGGTGGTATTGACGAACGTGGCGCTTTCGGCGATGCCGGCGTTGTTGACGAGAATATCCGGCTTTATATCCGCGAAGATTCCTGCTACTTGATCCGGGTTGGAGACGTCGCAGACTAGTGCGACCGCGTTATCACCAATTTCCTGCGCCACAGTTTCAACCTGGTCGCGTGTGCGCGCCGCGACCGCGACACGTGCGCCGTTTTGCGCAAACAAGAGCGCGATCGCGCGACCGATGCCGCGTCCGCCACCCGTGATAAGAGCGGTCTTGCCGGTTAACATCTATTAGTGTCCCGTGAACTGCGGATCGCGTTTCTCCAAAAACGCGTGCACGCCTTCGTGGCCGTCGTCGGATTCGAAACAACGCAACTGCGCTTCAGTCTCGTAACGTAGCATCTCTTCGAGATCCGCGGCCTCACTCGCATAGACCGCCTGCTTCGCTGCGGCCAAAGCAATCGGCGGCGCCGCGCGCAAACGTTCTGCCAGTTGCAACGTCGTGCTTTCCAACTCCTCAGGCGCAACCACCTGATTGACGATACTCAACCGCAACGCTTCCGCGGCGTCGATCGATTCGCCGAGAAAGAACAGCTCACACGCTTTGTTTGGCGTTACGAGACGCGGCAGAAAGAACGTGCCGCCCCAATCCGGATGCAGCCCGACTTTCACAAACGACTGACTAAACGTTGCGTTGGTGGACGCAATACGCAGGTCGCACGCAAACGCGAGATTCGAGCCCGCGCCGGACGCTGGACCATTCACGGCGGCGATCACGGGTTTCGTCATGTGACGAATAGCTGTAATTACACGACGACCAGCGCCGAGTATGCGCGCAAACTCTTCCGAGTCGCGTCGCCGCATCAGCTCCGCCATGAAACCAACGTCACCGCCCGCGCAAAAAGCGCGCCCGGCGCCAGTGATAATCACCACGCGGACGCCACGATCGCTGCCGGCGTGTTCGAGCGCTTCCGCAAGATCGCGACGCATGTGACCGATAAACGAGTTCAGCTTGTCGGGACGGTTCAACGTGATCGTCACGATGCCTTCGGTTTCGGAGACCAGGATGTGTTCGTAGGGCATGCTAGCGTTACGCCTGACGGAAGGGATTTTAAAAACCTAAAACACGGATTTAGTTTACCGTCCCTTAAACTGTGGCTTGCGCTTCTCGACGTAAGCCTGAATACCTTCACGCGCGTCTTCCGATTGAAACAGTTGCTGTTGTAATTCGCGTTCGAGCGCGAGTCCGGTTTCGAAAGAAATCTCCGCGCCAGTTTGCACCGCACGCTTGATTCTGCCAACAGCGTGTGACGCTCGAGCCGGCGCAGTAAACTGCACGGCGTAGTCATGGACCATCTGTGCAAACTGCTCGACCGTTTCAGCCTCGAAAACCTGATTCAAAATCCCAAGCTCGAGCCCGCGTTCGAAATCAAACAGTTGTCCCGTCGCCATCAACTCGATCGCCTTCGACTTCCCGACCATGCGCACCAAACGCTGCGTGCCACCCGTTCCCGGCAACACACCAAGCGAAACTTCCGGCAGTCCCAACTTGCCCGCGCCCTTGCGGGCGATGCGAATGTCCGCCGCCATCGCGACTTCCAATCCGCCGCCGACACAGTGTCCATTGATCGCGGCGATGACGAGCTTCGGCGTCTGCTCCAGGCGGGATAGTGTCTCGTTTGCGTGGAGACAGAAATAATACTTGAATGCGGGCGTGACATCGGCAAGCATTCTTATATCCGCGCCCGCGCAGAAAAACTTCTCGCCCTTGCCGGTGATGACGATCACTTGCACCGCGTCGTCCATGCGCGCATCGAGAATCGCGCGGTCGAGCTGCTGCATCATGTCGTAGCTGTAGGTGTTCGCCGGCGGATCGTTAAGCGTGATGAGCGCGATTCCGTCCTGGACCGCGTATTCGAGTTTGGAAAAGTTTTCACTCATAGATTGAAATGTGAAACCCGCTGTCAGACGTGAACGGCTCGCGCTTCCAATTGCTCCAACGTTCGCGCAAGCGCAACCCGGCGAGTTGGGCCATCAGGTCCAACTCCGACGGCCAGCAATAACGCATCTGCACCGGATAGAGTCGAATGTTTCCTTCGGTGATCACGACCTGCTGACTGACGACGTTCTGAGTTGCGGCGTGGTGCTGACTCATATCCAGCGTCACCTGGTCCGTGGTGACCTTCCTGACAAAGTTCGTTTGTCCGTGCGTGAAGCGAGTCAGGTCGGGAACGAATGCCTCCATCACAAAACAACCGCCCGGCGCGAGACGCGCGGCGACGTTGCGGAAACACTGGACTTGCTCTTCCTGAGACGTCAAAGCGAAGAACGTGTTGAAGACGATGTAGACGAGCGAGAACTTTCCGTCGACCGGAACCTCCGCAAAGTTACCTTGCGTGATCGTGATGCGATCGCCGCCCGGCTTCGCCTTCAGCCGTGAGATCATCGACTCAGCAGCGTCGATTCCGTGAACCTCGACACCTTTCGCCGCCAACGGCAAAGCAATGCGGCCGGTGCCGATGCCTAACTCCAATGCTGGCCCACCATGGGCCAACTCAGCCAGCGCGACGATCAACTGAGGATTGATGTCGGTGTACCACTCGTCATAAACGCCTGCGACGCGTTCACCGTAAGTTTCGTGGGAGTAGAAATTCAAATCGTTGTGCCTCGCCAAATACTCAAATTTTCGTTAACTCGCGGAAGCGTCGTCGAGCTGACCGGTTCCAACAACAGTCCCGGCGCGAAGCCGCCGAGGAAGAGTTGCGTCAGGTGTTGGGCCAGGTCGTGAACCTTGAGTTTCCCCTGCGGATCGTACCAGTTGTAAATCCAATTCATCATGCCAAACAACGCGTACGTCGCGACAGTCAGATCCACCGGCTGCTTGTTCTCGCTCGCGTCCTGCACTTCCTGAAGAATCTTACGCGCCAGTTTGGTGTAGTTGTCCTTGCGTGTCGAGACGTGCGCGTGCAGATCGCCGCGCAGCGACTCAGCTTCGTGCGACAGCACTTTCATCTCCGCCATGTTCGCGGCAAAGAACGAAAGGTGGTTCTCGATGAAGGTGCTGAGCCTTGCGACCGGATCTTTGACTTCTTCCAACTGCTTTTCCAATCGTTCGAGCACGCGGCCGAAGCAGTTGTCCTGAATCAGAAACAGCAGCTCTTCTTTCGAGCGGCAGTAATGATACAGGCCCGCGAGACTCACGTTTGTCTCGCGCGAGATGTCGCGCATCGACGTCGAGTGATAACTCTTCTCCGCGAAGATGCGCGCGGCCGTGCGCAGGATGAACTCGAGCTTTTGATCGTGACGCGACGCCTGCAACCTTCAGAGCCTCACATATTCGAAGTTAAACGGTTTGCCTTTGATTCCCGCGGCGGGCGGCGCGATCCAATTTGCGATCTTGCCGATCTCCGTCACCGGGTGCATCAGGCTGCGCACGTACTCGCGATCTTCCATCGTCGGCAGCCACTCGGATTTACGTTTCTCAAACTCCTCGCGCGTGATCAGATTGCCGGAGAGATCGAATGTGTGACCCGCATATTCGCCGACGTGACGATGAAAGCGCGGATTTGGGAGATAAAGCCGTTCGCTCAGACCCTCTTCAGTCAGAATTTTGTTCCAACGTGCGAGACCTTTCTCGCAGTCCTTTACATACTCGGTGCGCAACACTTCGTTCAACGCATTGCGCATCGGCACTTCGCGCGGTTTGAGTTGACCGTCTTCGACGACGTACATCGTGAAGACTTCATTCGCCGCGGTGTGTTCCGTGTATTGCTCCTGTTCCTTGTAACGGCCCTTCAAGCCCGCCGCGAAGAAGTCGGCGGAGTTGGAACTGATCTCGCCGCCGAAGAGATCGAGCGAGTAGCTAAACCAGAAGTTGATGTACTTCTGAACGATGTCGAGCGGAATGCCGCCGAGCTCGCGCACGTCGCCTTCCTTCATCAACTGCGCTGTGCGACGGACCACGCGGCCGAGACCGGTGTCGCCGACGAACATGTGATGCGCTTCTTCCGTGAGCATGAACTGGCACGTGCGCGCGAGTGGTTCGAAGCCAGATTCGGCGAGTGCTGAAAGCTGATACTTGCCGTCGCGATCGGTAAACATCGTGAAGGCGAAGAAGTTGAGCCAGTCGTCGCACGGTTGATTGAACGCTTCGAGGATGCGCGGTTTGTCTGGATTGCCGCTACGGCGTTCGAGCAGCGCGTCTGCTTCGTCGCGGCCGTCGCGGCCGAAGTAACCGTGAAGCAGGTAGACCATGGCCCACAGGTGACGGCCTTCTTCGACGTTCACTTGAAACAGGTTGCGCATGTCGTACAGCGAAGGACACGTTTTGCCGAGCTGTCGCTGTTGTTCGACCGACGCGGGCTCGGTGTCGCCTTGCGTAACGATGATGCGTCGCAGTGAATTGCGAAACTCGCCGGGCACTTCCTGGTAAGCAGGGCGGCCGTAGTTGTCGCCGAAGCCGACGATGGCGTCGCGTTTGGGTGGTTCGAGGAAGATGCCCCAACGGTACTCGGGCATTTTCACGTAGTCGAAGTGGGCCCAGCCTTCGGAGCCGACGTCGACTGCGGTGCGCAGCCAGACGTCTTTTTCCTGGAAGCCATCGGGGCCCATCTCACGCCACCAGTCGAGATAGTTTGGCAGCCACTTCTCGAGCGCGCGCTGAAGTTTTTTGTCTTCACTTAAGTTAACGTTGTTCGGAATTCTGTCGTAAAGATTCATATCCGTGTTCTTCGTGTTCTAGGTTCTCTTGTAGTCGAAGTGCGCTTGGGTTGGCTTGCCATAGTTTGTAAGAGCGCCTTCTGGGCCGACGGCGTTCGGGCGTTGGAAGATCCAGTTTTGCCACGCGGTCAAGCGTCCGTAGATTTTTGTGTCGAGTGTTTCCGGGCCGGCGAAACGAAGTGACGCTTCCATACCGGTCAGGGCGTCGGGCGAGAGCGACGTGCGCTCTTCGATCGCGACGCGAATCTCGTCTTCCCAATCGAGATCGTCAGGCGCGAAAGTGATCAGTCCGAGTTCTTCCGCTTCTTCTGTGCCGATTGGCTCTTTCTTACTAAGGATTTCATCTCCTCTTTCCGGCTCTGCAAGAAAACGCGACTGGAGTCGTGTGAGACCGTTGCTCATCGGCAGTGCTCCCGCGTTCAACTCAGAAACCGCAATCGATGCTTTCTCATCCATCAACATGTAACTGCGGTCCGCCGCCAACAGCAATTCCAACAGATCGCCTGCGAAGCAGGTCGAAGGCTCTACGATCGCGAAGAAACTCTTCGCAGTCAGGTCGAGCCTGCGCAGCACACGCGCCATGTTCAGGATAATCTCGCGCACGAGCCAGTGCTCTCGATTAGCCGACAACACCTCATCGACGGCCAACACGTCTTCAATCGAACCTTCCGTGCGCAAGCAAACCAATCCAATCACCGGTTCGTTCACACGCAGGTGCAGCAGCGCATCCTCGAGCTCGCGATACGCTTGCAACGGCCAGTACGCGTCGCCGAGCTCCTGAATCTCCTCGACCGTCGTCGGCTGCGGCCCGTTCGGACCGACGACCGTTAAGTCTGCATAGCGCTGTTCGCGGTGCAGTGTGACTTTCACGTACTTGTAGTTTCGCGAATCGTCCGTGGATTCAATTTGCAACGGGTTGAGCTTGATCCCCGATCCGCTCCGACTTTGTGCGGCGACCACTTGCTCAACTCTCGCGGTAATCCCTTCCTGGAACTTGCTGGTAGGGAAATAACCGTCGATCAGTCCCCATTCTTTCGCACGCTTTCCCTTCAAACCTTCGGCGAGTGTCGAAAACACGTCCGCCCGGTCGCGCCGCACCTTCCTTTTATCCACGAGCCGCGTCAACCCGCCCGTTCCCGGCAACACGCCAAGCAGCGGAACCTCCGGCAACGAAACCGCCGAGTTTCCATCATCAACCAGATAAATCTCATCGCACGCAATCGCGAGCTCGTAGCCGCCGCCCGACGCAGTCCCATTCAGCGCCGCGATATACCGGCGCCCCGAATGCCTCGAATCGTCTTCAATCGCACACCGCGTCTCATTCGTGAACTTGCAAAAATTCACCTTGAACGCGTGCGACGACGACCCGAGCATGTAAATATTCGCGCCCGCGCAGAAGATCCGCGGCTTCAGACTCGTAACGACGACAACCGCAACCTCCGGATGCTCGAAGCGCAGCCGCTGAATCGCATCGGCCAGTTCGATATCCACCCCGAGGTCATAAGAATTGAGCTTGAGCTTATAGCCATCCGCGAGCGTCTGGTCTTCCTGCACATCCATCGAGAGCGTCGCGACCGCCCCCGAAATCTCTAATTTCCAATGTTGATACCGTTCCGGCGCCGTTTGAAAGTTAATCATCCCTGCCTCTATACCTGTTCCAGTTCGAACGTTCGTTCGGATTCTAGGTGGGTAAAGCTGAGATGTCAAACTTGACAGTTCCGGCAAGGGGCGCGTAGGGTTTGTGGCCTCGCTGGAGGCGAATCTGTTCTGGTGAACGGCGCGGTCTTCAAAACCGTTAGTGAGATCGCGAGAGCGGGCTCAGGTAGGTTCGATTCCTACACGCCTCCGCCATGACGAGCCCATAAATGCCATAAACATTTGGGCAACAGATCTTTACATTGTTGAATAACAAAGCTCAGAAAAGGACATTCCTCACATGATCAGTGATTGGGTTGAGCTCAATATGACACCCGGCATCGGTCCTCGCGCCGCTGCCAAAATCCTCGAGCGCTTCGGTTCGGCCGAGTCCGTTTACAACGCAACCCGAACCGAACTCGAACAGTTGCGCCTCGCGCCAGAAGCGATTGACAGCATTATTTCCCGCGTCTTGCGCTCCACCGCGGAAGCCGAAATCGCAGCGGTCAGAAAACTCGGCGGTGACATTCTCCTGTTGGACGACGGGGTTTATCCCTCATCCCTACGCGAGATTTATGACCCGCCAATTGTTCTCTATGTAAAAGGTGCCTGGGCGGAATGTCTGGATCAGCCGTGCATCGGCGTGGTAGGGTCTCGTAAGTGCTCGACCTACGGGCAGAACGCCGCGAACATGTTGGCGCGCGACCTGGCACAGCGTGGATTGACTGTAGTTTCGGGCTTTGCAAGGGGAATTGACGCCGCGGCGCACCGGGGCGCGCTGGAAGCCGGCGGGCGCACGGTGGCCGTCCTCGGAACCGGAATCGACGAGGTTTACCCTCGCGATCACAAGAAGTTAGCGGAAGAGATACTGGCCAGCGGCGGCGCGCTCGTGAGCCAGTTCCCGCTGGGTACTCCGCCGGTCTCGGAAAACTTTCCGTACCGGAACCGCATCATTAGCGGACTGAGTTTAGGAATAGTAGTAGTGGAAGCAGCCGAGAATTCGGGCTCTTTGATAACTGCGCGATTGGCAATGGAACAGAATCGGGAAGTTTATGCAGTGCCGGGAAATATTACTTCCCGAAACTCTTTCGGCACCAATTACCTGATCAAAGGCGCAGGCGCGAAGCTGGTACAGCAATGGCAGGACATCGCCGCGGAACTGCCGCAGGATCTCGCCGCGAGGTTATTGCCGCCGCCAGTAACGCGGTCACAGTCGTCGTTGGCCGAAAAGCTGGCGTTTGTGCCGGAAGGATTGTCGCAAAGCGAGACTTCCGTGTTTCGTTTGCTGAGTCACGACAGTCCGGCGCACGTCGACTGGCTGGTCGATAAGAGCAAACTTCCGATTTCGGATTTGACGGCGGCGTTGTTGGCGTTGGAAATGCGAGAACTGGTGCGCGCACTGCCGGGAAAGTGTTTTGTGAGAAAACTGTAAATGGCAAAAAACTTAGTAATAGTTGAATCGCCTGCAAAGG